>CAYZKX010000309.1:0-2501 GCA_964479055.1 uncultured Flavobacteriaceae bacterium | reverse complement strand
TGGGGATTTATAGCCGCATCCAATGGTGTTTTTATTCCTTTTTGTAAAACCTATTTTAATATTGATCAGTTTCAATCCCAATTGGTAGATTTTGCATTTTACGGTGCTTATTATATTGGAGCTTTACTGCTCTTTGTACTTTCCAGTGCTTTTAAAAAAGACATCTTGAATTCTTGGGGTTATAAAAGCGGTATTGTCTACGGTTTACTGATGTCGGCAATTGGGGCTTTGATCATGTATTTTGTGGTTGATGGCTCTGAACAAGGGCAAACACAAGTGTTTTATTGGGTACTTTTTGCCTTATTTGTGGTAGGCTTAGGCTTTTCATTACAACAAACCGGTGCCAATCCTTTTGCAATAGCGCTAGGAAATCCTAAAACCGGTTCAAATAGATTGAATTTAGCTGGTGGGATCAACTCCTTTGGAACCACTATTGGTCCATTGGTTGTTAGTTTTATCATTTTTGGTTCGGCCACATGGACTACAGAAGAATTGGTGTCTAAGATTAACAATAATGAAATCACGGTAATGACGGTACAAGGGCTATATATAGGTGTTGGTATACTCTTTCTCGCTGCAGCTGCCCTGTTCCATTTTTCAAAAAAATTACCTCAAGCTAAGGCAGATGCCACTTTTGAACCAGCCAATAAGGCTAAATATATGTTGATCGTCCTTTCCCTAATAATTGCCATTTGTTTCACGATGATCTTTATGACCTATACTGATGATGCTACAGTAGTCACAGATGCAATTGAGAATAAACGATTGATCTTATTGTTCATTTCCTTACTCGCCGTTGTTGCTTGTATTTGGTTTGCCTATAACAGTGCCTCTAAAAACGAAAAAGGTTGGGGTGCGATGAAATATCCACAACTAATACTGGGTATGTTGGCAATTTTCATGTATGTTGGTGTGGAGGTCACTATACAAAGTAATCTAGGTGAACTTTTAAAAGTGGTAAGCGACAAGGTGAACAACTTAAATCCATTAAATTTACCAGTCCTTAACGATGCCGAAATAGCACCATACATTTCATTGTATTGGGGCGGATTGATGATAGGCCGTTGGGTTGGGGCCATTACTGTTTTTAATCCTGGTAAAACACTCCGCAATTGGCTCTTAGTCCTTGTTCCATTTGTTGCTTTTGCTGTAATTATCGTTGCTAATTGGGTAGCAGGCCGTATGTTCACAACAAATGAAATCTTGCTTTTTGTTGTTTGTATAGTAATTCAAATCATTGGATTTTATGTTGCAAAAGACCGGCCAGTTAAAACTTTAAAGATCTTCAGTACTCTAGGTGTACTAGGCATGATAATAGGTGTTTTTACAACTGGACAATTGGCCTTATTTGCACTAATTTCGGGCGGTCTGTTTTGTTCTATTATGTGGCCTTGTATTTTTACTTTGAGTATAGCTGGTTTAGGGAAGTACACTTCACAAGCTTCAGCATTTTTGATCATGATGATCCTTGGTGGTGCTATCATACCTCCAGTCCAAGGTAAATTAGCTGATATTTTTAGTATTCAATCGTCATATCTTATTGCCGCAGCCTGCTTTGTTTACTTACTATTCTACGCCTACAGAGCCAAAGTTGTATTGGATAAACAAAACGTAACATATTAATTATGGATAGAAGAAAATTTATTAAAAATACCTCCTTAACTGGTGTTGGCCTTGCAGTAGGAAGCACCCTTGTAAATTGTAAAGAATCAATAGCCGAAGATAGTGCTGTTACTGCTACAGCGCAAGCAGGATCATTACCCTTGGTCATTGCCACTTGGGATGTTAAGAATGCCACAGCAAAAGCATGGGACACTATGCAGGACGGAGGCAGTGTGCTTGATGCCATAGAAAAAGGGTGCAATGTGGAAGAGGACAATGCTGAAGGACTATCTGTAGGAAAAGGTGGGTTACCCGATAGAGATGGAAATGTCACTCTTGATGCGTGTATTATGAATAGTGAAGGTAACTGTGGTTCAGTGGTGTATTTGCAAAACGTCTCGCATGCGATCTCAATAGCAAGAAAAGTAATGGAAGACACTCCGCATGTCATGCTTGCTGGTAAAGGCGCTGAACAATACGCCTATGAATTGGGGTATACTAAAGAAGATCTTTTGACTGAAAAAGCTAAGAACGCCTGGGAAGAATGGAAAATTGAAAGCGAATACAAACCAATTATCAATATTGAAAACCATGATACTATAGGCATGTTAGCTGTAGACTCTAATGGTGATATTGCAGGAGGATGCACTACAAGTGGATTAGCCTTTAAAATGGCAGGCCGTGTAGGGGATTCACCCATTATAGGGTCAGGGTTATTTGTTGACAATGAAGTTGGAGCCGCTGTGGCCACGGGTTTAGGTGAAGAAGTGGTGAAAACCGTTGGAAGTTTCTTAATTGTTGAGTTAATGCGGCAAGGGAGAACTCCTCAAGAGGCTTGTGAAGAGGCGATTAGCCGAATTGTAAATAAACCCAATAGTGATTATAAGAATTTTCAAGTA
>CAYZKX010000308.1:1790-2512 GCA_964479055.1 uncultured Flavobacteriaceae bacterium | reverse complement strand
GATTATTTATTGTAAATGGTGTGTCCTGAATTTTATAATATGCAGGAAATGAAATTGATCCTGTGCTCGTAGCGGCAGGCGCAGTACTTTTAATTCTTAACTTATAATTCTCGCCAGCAACATCTGTTGGAAACGAGAAAGTAACAGTTGCTGGAGAGCTTGTAATCTCTCCTTGGCCTGATGTATAAATAGTTTCCGCATTTGTAAAACTACCATCAACATCCGATAATTCAATAATAAACTGGTTTGAGGCATCCAATCCTGTTGAGGATGAAAATACAAATGTTATATTGTAGGTATTGAATGAGGGGCTGGCACACGCCTGACTGAAACCTAATGTTGGCGTACTAATTACCATTTGTGCCGTTGTACTTATAGACAACAACAAAAAGATAAAACATAAGTAGGTTTTAGTAATTTTTTGCATGAGCGTCATTTAGATAAAGAAGGGACTTCTTCGTTTTGGTGCTTAGTACTGGTTTATAACCGAATTAATCAGTTATATCGTTCGTAGCAATAATCTTGTTAATACGAAGCCTAAAGTCTGGACGCTTTTCGTTGAAAACATCAATAAAGGTTTCTTCATCCAACCCTTTAGAATAGACATTAAAAAAAGATGGATTACCGTACCAATTCTCTAAATCTTCATTATTAGAGTAGTTCTCAATAAAAATATTACCATTACAGTTGTTGAAATACATTTCACTGAACTTTATGCGGTC
>CAYZKX010000308.1:0-1780 GCA_964479055.1 uncultured Flavobacteriaceae bacterium | reverse complement strand
GAGGTCAAGACTTTCTTGGTTGACTTTAATCTTGCTCGAAAAAATTACAGCAGGATTAAATCCTGAAATTACTGTTTTGTTCATATCTACAGCGGCATTCTCACCAACAAAAAGTGCTTCTTTAACAAGACCTTTTTCAATAGATTCAGCTAAATTATCAGTTCGATTAATCATGGTCATATTTTTAACAACCACGGAAGTTCCAGGCTTATTAAAGTCTACTTCAGCTCGTTGATCAAAAGACTTGATCTCCATACAACGAGATCCACTTATACTTGAAGCGTAAGGCGATCTTACAACTAAAGAGTTACTGACTGTTGATTGACTTCCAAAATTAAACTTGAAATCCACACTGGCACATTTATATGAAATGGCTTTGGTAAGATTTGCATTACCACCTAAAACTTCAAAAGCATTACCAGCTGAATAGCTGATCATAATATTTTCTAAAACAGTTTTAGATCCAACACCAGCTAATAATAGTCCATTGAAATACTGATCGCGCGAAATGCGTTTACCAGCAAATTCAATACGGACAAAACGTAATATACCCGAATCACTATCCGTATTTTCACCTCCGTAATTAGTTGCACCATAGGATCCAGAATCTAATCTTGGGTAGTAAGACGCAACGGAACCGTTTCCGAATTTATTGGAAGGTGCATCACCTAAAATAATAATACCGCCCCAGTCGCCTTCTTTTTTACGACTTCTGTTAGATGTAAATACAATAGGGTCGGTTTCAAGGCCATCAGCAATTATTCTTGCAGTTTTTGCGATGGTCAAAGAACCTTTTGTTTCATAGTCACCAAGAATAACAGTACCTGGTTCAATAGTTAAGGTTGTGCTATCTGAAACGAAAACATTTCCTGATAACAGATAAATATGTTTTTTAAGAAGTTTTGTGTCTTCCTTAATCGTTCCTGTTAATATTTGTGTTGGTTCATTGTAATCGGCTGAACTAGGCTTAAACTCTGTCCAATTGTAAAGCCAATTATCCTCACCAATAATACCTTTTTCTTGTTGGGCATTTGCAATACCAATACAAAGGAATAATAAGAGTGCAGCGGTGATTTGGGTAAAATTTTTCATGATTAATTGTTTATCGTTAAATCAATGCGTCGGTTTTTAGTTTAATTCAATGCTCAAACATATATAAAAAATCTATGAAATACCAAATATTTCGATGAAATGCACATTTTATACTGTTTTTTTGTAAGAATATATATACATTCAATTATTTTATCGTTATTAATGAACATATAATGGAATTAAAAATGAAAGATTTGATAAGAAAATAAGATGTTATAGCACTTATTATACTTACAATTAGAGAATTATAAAATACTTTGAAATTGTTATTAAAGATTCTAGTTTAGAATAAAAAAAGACCAGCTAAAATAGCTGGTCTCATATATTATTTTTTAATCTATTTAATTAAAATCGCTATACTCATGGAGGAGCTTTAGGGTTTCTTCATAAAACAAAATAGCAGATATCAATTTGCTTTTGTCAGAATACGGTAACATTATGTTGTGGAAATCAGACGATGTTTCTAAAAAATTATCTGAAGCATCATGTTGCTCATCTAAAGCTTTTCTGTTGTCATTATCATTAGGGATCCCCAATG
Organism: uncultured Flavobacteriaceae bacterium; assembly: GCA_964479055.1. Lineage (GTDB taxonomy): Bacteria > Bacteroidota > Bacteroidia > Flavobacteriales > Flavobacteriaceae > CAYZKX01. Next base: position 150 of record CAYZKX010000308.1, on the reverse strand, counting down.
TTGACATCGTTACACCTGGTTTTGTTGCAAAGGCAATATATGGGAGTACTTTAATTAGACTTTCTACACGCTCAGTGTACAAAGTAAGCAATTCCCCTTTTTGCATATCTTCCAAATCATTAATGGTATGATATTTTTTAATTGAAACAC
>CAYZKX010000307.1:0-2518 GCA_964479055.1 uncultured Flavobacteriaceae bacterium | reverse complement strand
AATATATTTTATTTTAAAATAACCACAAAGCTTTGTCTATGAATTGTTTCTTACTGCGTAGTCAACTTTTTATATGCTTTTCTGCTTGGAATTGATATCTTTTGCTGTTCGGTGCCTTTTACATGTTCAATACTAAACCTTGGGTCAGGAATATAGGGCATGCGCTCTTGCTTGATGACCTCAATGCTTAGAAAATCAAATTCTTCAATAACTTTTCCTGTAATGCGGTAAATACCACGACCTCTAAACGGATAGCGTTTAGCTACAGGAGGAAAAACAACAGTATCTATCCATTGCCCATCTTGATCCAAAAATGTGCCAAAATGCATGCGATCTCCTTTTGAAGTTGAGGTGTTTTTAGCAGTAACCAAATAACCGTAAATGGTAATTACTTTATTCAAATATTTTGGAAGATCGGCATTAACCAGAGTACTGGTGGGTGCCTGCTGTAAAAGGTGAAATTTTGGATATAGTGTAAAACGGAGTAGTTCTAATTGATCAAAGGCATTTTCAAGATCGGTTATGGTAAACCGCGGCAGTTTAAACGTTTTTGTATTCACATAAAACAAACGTTGCTGGATATGGTCTAATGTTAAATGGTTGTGTCTGTAATAAGCCTCCCATAGTAGTGTACGCTTATCTTTACCAGTAAATCTGAAGGCATCAATACGTATTAAGATATCCAGTTGTTCAATAGATAAAGCAACACGTTCAATAAAATCATTTAGTGAATAAAAAGGATCGTGCACACGTGCATTGATAATAGCAGTGATGCTACGTCTTTCTAGTCCGTGAAGGTGCTGAAAGCCCAAATAGATGTCTGTGCCTTTAATAATCGTTTTGATATCGCTGGTATTGATGCAAGGCGCATGAATGGTGCCGCCATTTTGTTGGGCTTCATGAACATAGGTTTCTACACGATAAAAACCACCACCATTGTTAATAGTGGCCACCATATATTCTAGCGGATAGTAGCATTTTAAAAATAGACTTTGATACGACTCTACAGCATACGAAGCCGAATGGCCTTTGGCAAAGGCATAACCAGCAAAACTCTCTATTTGCCGCCATACGTCAGTAATAACCTCGTTTGATTCACCTTTTTTCTGACAGTTAGAAATGAACTTTTGCTTTACTGCCTGAAATTCTTGCCGTGAACGGTATTTACCACTCATGCCACGACGTAACACATCGGCTTCTCCCAGATCCAGACCAGCAAAATGATGGGCTACTTTAATAACATCTTCCTGGTATACCATTACACCGTAGGTGTCGGGCATGATGTCCCAAAGTACAGGATGTGCATTTTTGCGGCGTTCGGGGTTTTTGTGGCGTAGAATATATTCACGCATCATCCCGCTTTTGGAAACACCCGGACGAATAATTGAGCTTGCCGCAACTAAAGTGAGGTAATCATCAACACCTAATTTTTTTAGTAGCATCCGCATGGCTGGCGATTCAACATAAAAACAACCAATGCACTCTGCACGTGATATCATGGCGTTTATTTTACGGTCTGTAAAAAAAGGACGTGCATTATGAATATTAGGTAGTTCAACATCTGGATGATTGTCTTTAACGATGGTTATGGCGTCTTTGATCTTTCCTAAGCCACGTTGCCCAAGGATGTCAAATTTATAAAGACCAACATCTTCGGCAATATGCATGTCAAATTGTACTGTTGGAAATCCTTTTGGAGGTAAATGTGTGGCCGAGAAGTAGTGAATAGACTGTTCGGAGATCAAAATACCACCAGCATGAATACTTAGGTAATTGGGACGTCCATTCAAATATTTTGCATAGCGCAACACTAAGCTTGAGAGATGGTCCAATTGATTGGGATTGAATTTTCCATCACTCAGTTTGTCAATTTCATGTTTAGGCAGTCCAAATACCTTCCCTAATTCTCTAACGGCACCACTGTGCTTAAAGCGTACGTAGGTCCCTAGCAATGCAACTTGAGCTTTGGTGCCAAAGGTCTCAAAAATAAAACGCGTTACATCATCACGATCCCAAGTGGAGAAATCAATATCAAAATCGGGAGGCGAACTGCGATAGAGATTCATGAAACGCTCGAAATAAAGATCGAGTTCAATAGGGTCAACATCGGTAATTTCTAACAAATACGCTACAATACTATTGGCACCACTACCACGCCCTACATAATAATAGTCCTTAGACTTTGCATATTGAATGATCTTCCAGTTTATCAAAAAGAAGCTTACAAAATTTTGGTGTTTAATAAGTGTCAGCTCTTTTTTTAAGCGCCTTCTTATGGTATCTGTTATTTTAGAATAGCGTTGTGTTAAACCCTCTTCACACAGTGTTGCTAACTGATCATAATCGGCTTTATAACTACCAAATACAGTCTTTAGATTTTGATTTTTTCGTGCTTTTGAAAAATCAAAATGAATATGACATTCATTGAGTAATTGCCTTGTGTTTTCTAGAATATGATAGTAGTTCTCAAAAGTTTCTTCAATGGTTTTTAGCGGCACCATTTTTTGCGATTCTTGTC
>CAYZKX010000306.1:0-2530 GCA_964479055.1 uncultured Flavobacteriaceae bacterium | reverse complement strand
CTATTCATCTGACGAAAGAATTCTATTTTCTGGTTCAGGTTCTGCAAATAACCCTATAACATTTAGAGCTGAAACTCCAGGTGGTGTAATATTTGACAATGGATTGCAAATGGATATTGCTGGTGACTATCTAATTGTAGATGGTTTTTATTGGAATGGTGGTTATGGTGCAAGTAATTTTATTCAATTTAGAAACGGAACCAATTACGCGCAAAATTGTACAATTCAAAATTGTGCCATCAATGGTCTAGTTGCAGAACCTGGTGATGCTGAAGAAGCCGCAGCTGAAGGTGCCATTATAAAACATAGATGGATTGTTTTATATGGTAATTATAACAGTGTATTGAACTGTACATTTATGAATAAAAATACTGCTGGTGCCCTTGTATTGGCTGAATATGAATATAATGCTGAAGAAGATAGGTGTATTGAAGTTGGACATACTATTAGTAACAACTACTTTTATAATTATGAAAAAATTGATCCTACCCTATCTAATGCCGGCGATAGTGAAACGATCCGTATAGGAACAAGTGAATATCAAAATGTAAACTCGGCAGCTATGGTAAGTGGTAATTATTTTGTTCAAGCCGATGGAGAAAATGAAATTATCACCAATAAAAGTATGAATAACACCTACATCAATAATACTTTTAGAAGATGTAGAGGTTCATTAGTTATGCGGCATGGAGCTAATGCTACAGTAGATAGCAACTATTTTTTAGGTGAAAATGTAGAAGGAACAGGTGCTATTCGTATAACTGATAGTAGCCACGAAATCACAAATAACTACATTCAAGATTGTATTACGGTAAATGACAATGCTGCATGGAATAATGGTGTTACATTTGTTGGAGGAAATACCAGTTCTGTACAAGACTGTAACACAACTAGTGTTTCTAATTCATATCAACATGTTGATAATATTTCTTTCTCCAATAACACCATTATAAATACGAACGCTCCTATTTTATTTAATGATAGTCGTGACGGAGCTTCTAATGTATTAGGAACAGTTTCAGATAATATTATTTATTTTGAAAATGGAAATTCAAACATATCCAATATCATCAATGAAGATGATGAAGGAACTTCTTATACTGAAATTGGAATAGCATTAACTTTTTCAGGAAATGTTTACGACGGAACTGAGTTAGGTATTTCGGTAACAGGATTTACTTCAACAAATTTATCTGCCTCTAATAATGGTGAAATTTATACTATTTCAGGAGCTAATGGAGCTGGTGCATCTATTTCTAGTTCACCAATAACAGATAGTGATGTTGGAGATTCAGTAGGAACCTGTTTTTTAGATGCTGATGGAAATATATTAACCGGATGTGACGGCACAGTAACACCTCCAATTATCAATGATAGTTTAACCGTAAGTACTCTTGACACGTTTTCTTATGAAGCAGGTTCTCAAACCGTCAATGTTACTTCCAATATAGATTGGTCTGTATCAGAAAATAGTTCTTGGATTTCTGTAAGTACTGCAAGTGGTTCTAATAATGGATCTTTTGATATTAACGTTTCTGAAAATACAGACACTACGTCTCGTTCGGCAGTAGTTACCGTAAGTGGTAGTGATATTACACGCTTAATTAATGTTATGCAGGATGGTTCGGAAGAGAATATTGAAACACCTGTTACAATGGAATTCATTCCTGATCCAAACAAATTATATTATATAGATTCAGCTATTCACAATTTAAGAATTGGTGCAACAGGTAATGATGAAGACCCTTATACAACCTCAACAAATACTATTGGTAGTGAAGTAGAATGGCAATTTGTTGAAAATAATAATGGTTATTGGCACATACAACTTGCCGCTGGAGGAATAATGCCTAGGTTTAGATCTAGAAATAACGGCGAAGCAGATATGCAATCTATCAATGCTAGTGGTACAAGAACCTATTTTAATTTTATACAAGGAAGCATCGATGGTTCCTATTTCATGACTTTAGCTGAAAATAGTTCAAATTACCAAAGAGTACAAATAGATAATAGTGGAGAAATCAATTTTGTAAGTACCGAAAGTAATGGAACTTGGGAATCATTTTTTATCACTGAAGTTACAGATGATTCATCAAATTCAACATCATGTAATGATGGAACAAATTTAGCATTAGGAGCTAGTATTGTTGATTTTAGCAATGAGCAGAATGATATCAATTCAGTAACTAATATTATTGATGGTGATGAAAATAACAGATGGTCAGCTGAAGGATTCCCTCAATATGCTGTTCTTGATTTAGGAGAAAATTACGCAATAGATCAGGTAAATCTTTCTGTGTATAACGACAGAGGTTATGAGTATACTGTTGAAGGGTCTACAACTTCTGCGACATCTGGTTTTTCCACCTTAACTAGTGGTAGTGGACCTGATGGTAATTCTTTTTCCATTACAACTGTTCGTTATGTAAAGCTTACTATAACTGATGGAGGGTCTTACACTGGAAATTGGTGTTCAATTACTGATTTCGAAGTTATTTGCGCTGGAACAAGTGCTAAAAGTATAATTGAT
>CAYZKX010000305.1:0-2552 GCA_964479055.1 uncultured Flavobacteriaceae bacterium | reverse complement strand
GTGCACCATACAGCAAAATCAGCGCCTGAGTCATGGAGGTTCAAAGGTACATTTCCTGCACCATGAGCACAATCAAACCCAACAACACAACCATATGAATGACCTAAATTTGTGATTCGTTTGAGATCAAAAAATTGTCCTGTATAGTAGTTGACACCACCAATCATGATCAGCGCAATCTCATCACCTTGTTGCTCTAGTATTTCTTCTAGATCCTCATACCGCAACAATTCTTCATTTTCACGTGGTGTCCATAATATTAATCCTTCCTTATCGTCAAACCCATGATGACGTAATTGGGATTCCACTGCGTATTTATCAGAAGGAAAGGCATCACTTTCAATAAGGATCTTCCAACGCGTTTTGGTTGGTTGATAAAAGGAAACCATCATAAGATGCAAGTTAGTAGTCAAAGTATTCATAGTGACTACTTCAATAGGTTTGGCACCAACCAAGGCCGCTGTGCTTTCAGTGAGAAATTCATGGTAAGGAAGCCATGGATTTTTGGCGTGCAAATGACCTTCAACACCAAGATTTGCCCAATCTTGCAATTCTTGATCAATATATTTTTGTGTTGATTTTGGTTGTAATCCTAATGAATTACCACATAAATAAATGAGATCATTTCCATTGGTATCCTTTGGAATATGAAATTGACTTCTGTAAGCTGATAAACTGTCCTCTAGATCGAGTTGTTTAGCATATGCTAAGCCGAATTGAAATTGAGACAAGACCTTTAGGTTTTGGTTGTACTCAAAAATAGCAAAAAATGAAAGAAAAAGTAGAGCCTCTAACTCAATTTAATTATCAATTTCGACCTTGACATTTCTAATTAAAACACTTCTATCACTGCCCATCACTTTATGATCTCGCGCTATTTTGATGCCATTGTGATCCCCATAATTTTCGAAACTAGTGGTCAAAGAAGGCTCAGGAGCATTACCTTTTCGATAGACCCATTCTTTAATGATATATTCATCGTCATAGAAAATATCATAGGCATCGCCTGGCGTATATCCACCCTCAGGACCGTAAGTAATGGTTATTGAATTTAGTTGTTGTTTGCTTATTGGCGCTTCTTTAACCATTTCATCAGAAATAGTTGTGCCTTCATCCCAAACAAGTTGAAATGGTATTACAGCCCAAAATTTATCATTAATAAAAGCACCATCGGTTCGTCGTGATATACTATCAATGGAGGCCCTGTTATATGAAATAGTGTCTTGTGCTGTGGTCATGGTAATATCATTGGTCTTAGGATACCAAACCCACGAACGACCACTATTAGGATCTTCTTCATTTCCGCCAAAAGTAAAATCAATGCGCTTTACATTTTCCCAATTAGCATAACCATGAGCGTTGGCTATTTTCTCAGCAATTGACAGCTCCACTTCTACAACATTTTCAGTTGTAGTTTCTTTGGTTTCTTCTTTACACGAGCACAACGAAATGAGGAGAATTATGGTTAGAATGTTTTTATACATAATAGAATTTTGATGTAAAGATAGGTATTAAAAGACTAATGGTTACCTTTTAAAAGATGCGGAAATTTTCGCTGGAAATTCCTTAGTCTAGGAATGGAAACATTGCGCACATAGCTGTTATTAGGGTTCAAGCGTTCGTAATTCTGATGGTAATCTTCTGCCACCCAAAATTTAAGGAAAGGATAAACTTCAGCTGCAATGGTGGCATTAAGTTCTTTAGCTAAGGCTTCCTTTTTTTCAAGAATGATTTGTTTCTGTTCTTCGTTTTGATAAAAAATGATCGAGCGGTATTGCGAGCCGCGATCAGGACCTTGACCATTGACCTGTGTTGGGTCTTGTGAACCAAAGTAAACATCAACAAGCGTTGCGAAATCTACTACATCTGGGTCATAGATAACTTCAACGGCCTCAGCATGTCCAGTACGACCTGTATTGCTAGAGCCATATGTAGGATTTTCAGTAAAACCACCAGAATAGCCATTAATCGCTTCTTCAACTCCTTTTACACTTTCATAGACCGCTTCAACACACCAAAAACAACCACTGGCAAAATACGCTCTGGCCTTACCATTTTGTAGCGGGACCACAACAGGGTCTGCGTTAATTACAGCTTCTTGATCTGGATATGTTTGCGCTGAGTTTTGGCAACTAAATAGAAATATTAGAATAAAAGTAACGATTAGATTTTTCATGTTTTTTAATATTATGTGCTAATAGACGTAAAAATATTTAAAACCTTAATGGTAGTGGAGAATAAAAAATAAAACCCTCCAATTGGAGGGTTTTTATAGATCTAATATGTTGTTTGTTTAAAGTTTAGCAAAAAGTTTTTCCATTTTAGCTTTTTGCTCTTCGGCCAACTCTGCATCAACTAAAATACGTCCACTGTGTTCATCAGTAATGATCTTTTTACGTGAAGCAATTTCCATTTGAACTTGAGGCGGAATAGTAAAGAATGAACCACCTGATGCCCCTCTTTCAATAGGAACCACGGCTAATCCATTTTTAACATTGTTGCGTATTCTGTTATAGGCTGAAACCAGACGTTCTTCGATCAAATCTTTGTAC
>CAYZKX010000304.1:0-2556 GCA_964479055.1 uncultured Flavobacteriaceae bacterium | reverse complement strand
TAATTTGTCTACGATAATCGCTTTTACTCTTGATGCAATGTCTGACATAATCTTTAAATTTTAAGTTTTTAATTAGGTCGCAAAAATAAAAAACTTTATTTTAAAACCCACACTTCCGCAATAATAAAGTGATTGTAATGTAAGTAAATAAAATAGAAGTAATTTGCTTTTGCTTCTAATTGTTAATAATTATTCTTTCTTTTGTTCGATCGCTATCTAGTAGTCGTAGTTTATGAAACAAATTGTCATTTTTGCTTCCGGATCTGGTTCAAATGCCGAAAATATCATACGCTTTTTTCAAAACCACATCAATATCAAGGTCGTTCAAGTGCTTACTAACAACCCTCATGCCAAAGTTATTGAGCGTTGTAAACGATTGAATGTTAATTGCTTAATCTTTGATAGAACAGCCTTTAATGAATCTTATAGTGTGTTACAACAACTTAAAGATTTGAATCCCGACCTCATTGTATTGGCTGGCTTTTTATGGAAAATTCCTGAATCTTATATTGAATTATTCCCTAATAAAATCATTAATGTGCATCCTGCTCTACTCCCGAAATATGGAGGGAAAGGCATGTATGGTAAACATGTGCATCAAGCAGTTATCGAGAATAAAGAAAAAGAAAGTGGCATCACAATTCATTATGTAAACGAAAACTATGATGAAGGGGCCATTATTTTTCAAACAAAATGCAAGGTCGACAGCCTAGATACTCCTGATAGTCTTTCAAAAAAAATAAACGCCCTAGAGATGGCATATTTTCCAGAAATCATTAATTCCATTCTTACAGATGTCTAAATCCAAACAAAAATATTATGTGGTTTGGAAGGGACATCATCCTGGGATTTTCGAAAAATGGGAAGACTGCAAAGCACAAATAACCAATTTTAAAGGTGCCGTGTACAAGTCCTTTTCCAGCTTTGATGCTGCCAAAAAAGCGTATAAAGGAGACTTCAAAGAATATATTGGTAAAAAGAAAGTGTTTAAAAGTGAATTATCGGAAGTAGAACTGAAAAAAATTGGGTTACCCAATTACAATTCCATATCGGTTGATGCGGCAGTGAGTGGAAATCCAGGTAAACTGGAATATAGAGGTGTGGACACCAAAACTAAAATTCAAATTTTTATACAAGGTCCATTTAGTGAGGGCACTAACAATATTGGCGAGTTTCTAGCAATTGTACATGGCTTGGCACTTTTAAAAAAACAAAACAGTTCTAAACTTATTTATTCCGATTCAAAAACAGCCATGAGTTGGGTAAAAAAGAAACACTGTAACACCAAACTCAAACGCACTAAAAACAACCAACCATTATTTGAACTAGTAGATCGTGCTATTAGCTGGTTAGAAAATAATACCTATAGTACCGTTGTAGTAAAATGGGAGACCAAGGCCTGGGGAGAAATCCCGGCAGATTTTGGCCGAAAATAAACCCCTATCATAGCACTAAAATTGCTTTCAATCGCCATAAAATTTGTGTAAGTTTGCACTGAAATTTTACAGCTGTTTATGAGTAAATTAGTTATTGTTGGTACTGTAGCGTTTGATGCCATAGAAACCCCTTTTGGGAAAACCGACAAAATTCTTGGTGGTGCAGCTACCTTTATAGGATTAGCCGCTTCTTTGTTTAAGGTAGATTCGTCTATTGTTTCTATTGTAGGAGGAGATTTTCCTGATGAATATCTCAATTTACTTTCCAATAAAAATATCGATATTTCTGGGATTGAAATTGTTGAAGATGGGAAAACTTTTTTTTGGAGCGGACTCTATCACAATGATATGAATTCACGTGATACGCTTGCCACTGAGTTAAATGTTTTGGCAGAATTTAACCCTTTAGTCCCTGTATCCTATCGCGATTCAAAAGTTGTGATGCTAGGTAATCTACATCCTTCAACTCAATTAAGCGTTATAGAACAAATGACCTCGCAGCCAGAGTTGGTGGTTTTAGATACCATGAATTTTTGGATGGACAATGCCTTGGATGATTTGTATAAAGTGATGAAAAAAATTGATGTCATCACCATTAATGATGAGGAGGCAAGACAATTAACAGGAGAATATTCATTGGTTGTGGCAGCTCGTAAAATTCATGAAATGGGGCCTAAATATGTCGTCATTAAAAAAGGAGAGCATGGGGCACTGCTTTTTAATAATGATCAAGTATTTTTTGCTCCAGCTTTACCTTTGGAAGAAGTTTTTGATCCTACCGGAGCCGGTGATACCTTTGCAGGTGGTTTTGTGGGCTATCTTGCAAGAACCGATGATTTTTCGTTTGATAATATGAAGAACGCCGTAATCTATGGCTCGACCTTAGCCTCGTTTTGCGTAGAAAAATTTGGCACTCAGCGAATGGAAAACTTATCTAAGGACGAAGTATTCAAACGGTTACAGCAGTTTAAGAATTTAACTCAATTTGAAATACAATTATCGTAAATTTATGTGCTCTTATATTGGAGTGCTTTTTTATATAATACCCAATGAGTGATGCTTTAAAACATGAATGTGGAATTGCCTTAATACGGCTTTTAAAACCGTTAGAGTACTACAA
>CAYZKX010000303.1:0-2598 GCA_964479055.1 uncultured Flavobacteriaceae bacterium | reverse complement strand
GTTCATGCCCTTCTTTCAGAACATCTCCAGTTCTGAAAACAGCCGCATGATCCTGCATAATATTTTGCATTTTACCACGCAGTTCAGATGGCTTCATATCCCCTTTTGCATAGCGATAATAATTAAGCCTATCAAGCGCGCGCGTTCCATCATCTGCTCCTAATGGTTTATGGGGCATATTTGGTGTGACTGTTTCAGCTGCACGAATAGCTGCCGCCCGTCCAAATACCACCAAATCAAGAAGAGAATTTGACCCTAAACGATTAGCACCATGAACAGAAACACAAGCCGCTTCTCCAATTGCCATTAATCCAGGAACAACCGCATTAGGATCTTTAGAAGTTGGATTTACCACTTCTGTCCTAAAATTAGTTGGTATACCCCCCATATTATAATGAACTGTTGGCAGAACAGGAATAGGTTCTTTAGTTACATCAACTCCTGCGAATATTTTTGCACTTTCAGCAATACCTGGTAAACGGGATTGAATAATTTCAGGATCAAGATGCATTAAGTTCAGATGGATATGATCTTTCTTATCACCAACACCACGCCCTTCACGTATTTCAATCGTCATAGAACGAGAAACAACATCACGGGATGCCAAGTCTTTTGCAGATGGTGCATAACGCTCCATAAAGCGCTCCCCTTCTGAGTTTGTTAAATAACCACCTTCACCACGCACCCCTTCAGTAATTAAACACCCTGCACCATAAATTCCAGTCGGATGAAATTGTGTAAACTCCATATCCTGTAATGGTAACCCAGCACGAAGAACCATTCCTCCACCATCACCCGTACAGGTATGTGCTGACGTACAAGAAAAATAAGCACGGCCATAGCCGCCTGTTGCCAAAATAACCTGATGCGCCCGAAAACGATGGATCGTACCATCATCTAAATTCCAGCACATTACTCCTACACAAGCACCATCATCACTCATAATTAAATCAAGCGCAAAATATTCAATAAAAAATTCGGCTTTATGCTTTAAAGATTGTTGGTACAAGGTATGTAACATCGCATGGCCAGTACGATCAGCTGCGGCACAAGTTCGTTGCGCTGTTCCCTTACCATAGTGAGTTGTCATTCCTCCAAAAGCACGCTGATAAATTTTTCCTTCAGGTGTACGTGAAAAAGGCACCCCATAATGTTCGAGTTCAATAATTGCAGGAATTGCTTCACGGCACATATATTCAATGGCGTCCTGATCACCCAACCAATCAGACCCCTTAATTGTATCATACATATGAAAACGCCAATCATCTTCACCCATATTACCAAGCGCCGCAGAAATCCCTCCTTGTGCTGCCACAGTATGTGATCGTGTTGGAAATACTTTTGAGATCAATGCCGTCTTTAAGCCCTTTTCTGCACAACCAAAACCAGCGCGTAAGCCTGCACCACCGGCTCCTACAACGACAACATCATATTCATGATCTATAATTTCATAATTTTCAGTCATTTACATACCAACCTTTAAAATTGAAACAATTGTCGCCACACCAAGGATAACAAAGAATACTTTCATACCGATAATTTTCATCATACGAAAACACTTACATGAAATATAATCTTCCATCACAACTTGCAATTCTAATGCAAAATGTTTAAGCGTTACGCCCACAAACAAAATTGCCATCACTATATTAAAAGGGTGAGACATGTAATCTGTAAATATTTCATAAGAAGCACCACGCAATGAATAAATAGAATAGATCATCCAAACAACCAACGGTATAGTTACTATTGTTGTAATGTCATGAAGTAGTTTATGCACTGCCCCATGATGTGCCGACCCTAAACCTCTTGCTTTTTTTAAATCGGAAAGAATTGAATTATTTGATTTAGGCATTATTCAACTCCCCCTTCTTGTTCCTGATAAGCCTGAACCTCTTCAGTCATCGTTACTGCTTCGTATTTTTGTGACCAGCACCCACAGCTAAACATCCATAAGAGTGCTGTTAGAATAACAGACAGCACCAACACAATATTCCCAGAAAGAATACCAGCTTTTTCATTCACCCCTATTCCCATACTCCACATCACATGACGCACCCCATTCCCCATGTAAAAAAAGGTTACAAACGCCCATAACGTCATAAAATACTGCACCCATGACGCGCTGAGAAATTCCATTGATTGGGTAAAAAACTCAGGATTCCACACAATCGCAATAAACCAAACCAACAGTATAATTAGTGAAAAACACAAACCAATTCCTACCATACGCCCAGAAATAGACATTAATGCGTTATATGGCAAACGATATACCTGTAAATGGGGGGATAATGGGCGGTCTCTTAGGGCAGTTTCTTTAGACATCATCATATTCCTGTGTAATTGCAGGCATATAATAAGGATTTAAATCAGCCTTTCCAAGAGGAAAAACACAAATGAACACAAATAAGCTTTGATTGCTAATACCCAAGGATAAAAAATACCTCTGTCTCCAGAAGATGTCCCCTCACCCTGATATCCTCTAGCTTACTTTAAGTAATCCTTAATCAAGGTTTCTGCAATTTGAACTGTATTCAGAGCTGCCCCTTTGCGTAAATTATCAGATACACACCAGAAATTTAAACCGTATTTAACAGA
>CAYZKX010000302.1:0-2623 GCA_964479055.1 uncultured Flavobacteriaceae bacterium | reverse complement strand
ATTTCGTTAGCGTTGTTTACTTGCAGTGCAATTAAAATACCAATAACCACGAGAATGATTTCACCTAAGGCATAGAATAAGTATTTGGTGAATTTGTTTTCGGAAAGGAGTTTTTGACGAATACGCCTAAAAAATTTGATCATATCAATAGCAATGCTAAAGCGATCAAGCTAAGGTTGGTTTGAGGTTAGTGATTAAAGTTAACTAATTATTAGATTAGTATTGACAGCATTATAATTGTTACAGTAGCACAAATTTACAAGGGCTTGTAAGCCATCACTTTAATCTCTACTACCAGATCAGGATGTGGCAATTGGTGTACTGCTACTGTAGTGCGCGCTGGTCCTGTTTCGGCATTGAAAAATTCAGCATAAGCTTTATTATAACCCGCAAAATCATTCATATTGACTAAAAATGAGGTGACGTCAACCACATCACTCATTTCAGCACCTGCTTTTTGTAAGTTCTTCTCAATGTTGTTCAAAACCGCTCGAGTTTGCTCAACAATATCTAATCGTTTGGTGCCCATTTCATCTATGATCTCAACACCTGCTATGGTGTTATCGGCCCGTCGTGAACTGGTACCTGAAACAAAAATTAAATCGCCAGCCCTTTTGGTGTGGGGATAGGCGCCTCGTGGTGTTACTTTATCGCTCATATTTTCATTTTAATCCTGCTATTCTATCGTCCTCTAGAATGGCTTCGGTTTCTGTTTTTACTTTTTCTAATACAACATTTAAACTTGCTCTATCTGTGAGATCGAGCCCTGTCGAGATCTCACCATCAGCTAACATATTTAAAATGGCTTTATCTTGTGCACGACCCCTTACCATGGCTTCGTGATAGCCAATATGTTCATTAAAGGTTACCAATGAATATTTTGAAGAATAGTCATCAGGAAAATGCTCTTCAAGAGCCATTTCTAATTTGCGTTTTTCTTGAAATAAGGGATTGGCTACGTGATCTTTCATTTCATGAAAATTATCAATAGCAAGATCTGCAATAGCGTCAGTATCTTTTTTACGTTCTTTATGATAGGCCTCAAAAGTACGTTCCCAATCGCCTTCAAATTCGTCTAAAATGGCATCAAAAACCACCACATCTTCAAAAGAGGCATTCATACCTTGACCATAAAACGGTACAATAGCGTGAGCGGCATCACCCATTAATAAGGTATTGCCTTTATAGTTCCATGGCGTACACTTTACAGTACCAAGCGGAGCTGTTGGGTTTTCAAAAAATGCCGTAGTTAGCTCAGGCATTAAAGCCAGAGCATCAGGGAATTCTTTTGAGAAGAACTCAGTTACGATCTCTGGATTGGTAAGGTTTTTAAAATTGTATTCGCCCTGGTCATAGCTTAAAAATAAGGTTACTGTAAAGCTTCCATCTAAATTAGGTAATGCGATAAGCATAAAATCACCTCGCGGCCATATGTGTAATGCGTTTTTGTAGGTTTGATAATCACCTGAGGCTGTTGGTAAGATCTCCAATTCTTTATAGCCATGAGTGAGATAATCCTGAGAAAAACTAAATAAGAATTTACGTTCAAGATAGTAACTCTGCCGTAGCATTGAGCCCGCACCATCAGTGCCAATTATGGCATCTGCATCTTCAACAAAGGCCGACTTGGTATCCCAATCGTAAAAATGGGCTGTTGTTTGTTCGAAGTCTACAGACTGGCATTCTTTGTTGAAGTGAATCGCTACATTTTCATGTTTTTCGGCCTCATCCAATAACAAAGCATTGAGGCCTCCACGAGAAATCGAATTGATGTATTCATGACTGCGACCGCTATAATTTGAAAGGTGTGTATTGCCTTCTTTATCATGTAGCATTCTGCCATTCATTGGGATACATAGTGCTTTAACCTTGTCTTCAACACCAACTAATTTCATGCCTTTATTGCCACGATCGGAAAACGCGAGGTTAATAGAGCGTCCTGCAGAAATGTCAACTTTTCTAAGATCAGGGCGTTTTTCATAGACCACTACATTATAACCACGTTGTCCTAAACGTAAGGCAAGCAGGGCGCCGCATAAACCAGCACCAATAATAAGAATATTTTGTTTTTGACTATCCATTTAAAATAGTTTTAAGTCGTTCAACCATGATGTACACATCTTCAAACCTATTGTATAGTGGTACGGGCGCACAGCGAATCACATCAGGCTCTCGCCAATCGGTAATAACGCCAGCATCCATTAATTTATCATGCAAGGATCGATCGGCATTTTTCACTTGAACAGAGAGTTGGCATCCCCGTTCCTCAGGACTTGTAGGGGTGATTATTCTAATGACATCTTCGCCTAATTGCTTCAACAAGAATTCAAAGTAAGCGGTCAATTGCAATGATTTTGTTCTCAGATTTTCAATTCCGGCTTCATTAAAAATATCTAAAGAAGCCTTAATAGCTGCCATCGATAGAATAGGAGGGTTGCTCAATTGCCAGCCTTCAGCACCTGGCAAGACATCAAATTCGTAACGCATATTAAAGCGTGTTTGTTTGTTATGACTCCACCAACCGGTGAATCGGTTGAGATCTTGATTATAGGCATGGCGTTCATGTACAAAACAACCAGATAAACTTCCTGGACCTGAATTTAAATATTTATAGGTGCACCAT
>CAYZKX010000301.1:0-2623 GCA_964479055.1 uncultured Flavobacteriaceae bacterium | reverse complement strand
CTGATATGCTTTTTACTTTTAGTGTGGCATTCATAGGAACATATACTACATAATTAATATTGGTTGTACTATTACGACCATTCCAGTAGTTCTTGTCCTTTTTCTGCTTCATTTTAAAATAGTCTCCAAAGTCCGATCTTATTTCAACGGTTCCAGAAGACTCTTCAGTTTTTAAACTATAGTAATCATTGCCTTCACCATCATCAATAGTTACCTCAGCTTTGATTTGAATTTCATTCTTGTTCCATTGTTCAATTTTGATGTCATGGGCAAATTTAAATTCTAAAAAGATATCTTGACCATTTGATAGATCTACAGAGGTTTCAACTAACCGCTGAGCATGCATTGAACAAGTAACGATCAATACTAATAATAGGATTAATTTTTTCATGATTCTAATTTTTAGCTTTTCTCAAATACACATTCCCAGTAGATGATCTTAATGAGATCTTTACACCTCCACTATTAAGTTTGCTTTCAATTTTGCGTATCGCTCCAATGCGCTTCATTCCATCTTCACGTGGAACTTCGAGATCAAAATCGGTATAAATAGTACCCATAGACGAACGTAATTCCAAATTGGCATTTGTAGAACTTGGTAAAGCCACATCAACATCTCCTGTAGATGAGCTGATTGAAATAGGACTGCTTTGATTGACATTAGCGAATTTAACAGTTATCGCTCCTGTACTAGTATGAGCTGTAATTGGCCCTGTTACATCATCTAAGGTAATATGACCAACATTGGTGTTCACTTCAACTTCTGAGGAGAACCCCTCAACAGTAGCATGACCTAAATTTCCACAGTCTAGTATCACATTCATATTTTTAGGTAAAGTGATAACCACGCTACCACGTTGCATCCATGATTTTAAATCTCTTACTTTTAAAACATCACCATCCTTTTCAACTGAAAGTCCAAAGCCAGTATTATCAACACCGCCAGCATAGATGGCCTTCATACCTTCCATTTTTTCAGTTTTACGTTTTTTGTCTTCATCAGTATCGTAATCGTAGTCATAATCATATTTATCGTCATCACCTTTATTTTCGGCGATCACCAATTCACTAGATTCTCCGGCCACCAATTTTATCTTGGCATCCATTTCTATTTTGACATACTTCACACCACTTAATGATTGTTTAAATTCATCCTGTGCATATGTCACACTGATACTCATTAAAAAGAGTAACATTAATACTTCTATTCGTTTCATTTCTTTTTTACGTTTTTAAATTATTTGTAATATCCCACTATTTGCATGCTCCTTAACAAAGTCAGGTGTATCAGGTTGATCCAATAACTTTTGCATTGGTTCGAGCGCTCTTTCATCCTGAATATTCACTAAAATTTGAATAATAGTAATTTGCAAACTAGGGTCTGTTTCGGTGGTTAGGGCATCAATAAATGCCATTTTAATCAATTCCATATCGGAATATTTTGCTAGTGCTTCTGCTGCAGCAAGTCGCACATTTATATTGGTATCATTATGCATTCTGTCTATCAAAGCCGTCATTATCTTTTGATCTGGTTGCTCCAGGTCTTCTGAATAGTTAACTGCTTGTATACGTTTACTTGCCGATCGATTGTCCAATAAAGCAAGCATCATATTTTCTTTAAGTTCATCGGTTTGTAATTGTAGTTGAGAGATTTCCTCAGACGATTTTTGATCAGAAAGGTAATTTCCTGCACTAAAACCTATAAACAATAATAAGAACGAAGCTGCGATTTGAAATGCCGTTTTCCAATTAAATCTAGAATCGGTATTTAAGCGTACTACTTTATCATCTTGGAATTGTTTCTCTTCTTCTAAAAGCGCATAGAAATTAGTTCTTAAGGCACTGCTAGGTTTTATATCTGGTTCGTTATTAAAGTCACGCATTAAAACAATGGTCTCATCATATAATAACTTACACGTACTACACGAACTTAAATGGGCTTCGATCAATTTCGATTGTTCTTTTGATAAGGTATTATCAATAAAATCTACAATACTATATTCTACATCTTTACAATCCATAACTATATTGTTTCAAAATATACACTTCTTAATTTTTTAATAATGCGATGTACTTTAACTTTAACAGCACCTTCGCTACTTCCAGTTATTTCGGCGATCTTGTCATATCGCATGCCTTGAATGCGGTTCATCACTATGAGCTCTCGCTCTTCTATCTTTAATCGACTTAACGCTAATTGCAGATGATTAAGATCGTCCGTTTTTTGTTCTGAAGTCACTACTGCTGAGTCCATCACATTTTCAATGGTCGTGTCGCTTTGCATCTTTTTTTGCTTGTGATAGTAATCGGAAAATAAATTCCTTGCAATTTTAAAGATCCATGACACGAACTGTCCGCCTTTATACGATGTTCGGTAACGTATTACTTTATAAAACACGTTTTGAGTCAAGTCTTCAGCAACTTCTTTATCCCTTGTCATTTGTACTAGGAAATTAAATATCCTCAAATGATAGCGCTCAAAAATAAAGGTCATCGCGTCCAGATTTCCTCCAGCAACATCGTGCATTAATTCTTCGTCGGTTAGTTGTTTCAATTATTTTTTTTTGGCGGTTTGTATTGAAGACCTTTAAAATAATAAAAGGTTACATTTGTATTAAATATT
>CAYZKX010000300.1:0-2633 GCA_964479055.1 uncultured Flavobacteriaceae bacterium | reverse complement strand
GTAGAAACATTTAAAAACAAAGAGGCCTTTTGGGGTGAAACCCATGTCCATACCGCCTACTCATTAGATGCTTTTATTGGCGGTAATCGTTTTACACCTGACCAATCTTTACGTTTTGCTCAAGGTGAAGCAATTACACTTGAAAAGTTTGGAACATCATGGCACCTAAAACGCCCTCTTGACTGGGCAGCTGTAACCGATCATGCCGAATATATAGGCGAAGCCTACTCTATTATGACACCTGGAGCACCTGGCTTTGATAGCGAAGCTGCAACGGCGATTAGGGAAGTTGATAATTTAGAAGATGGATTAAAGTTATTTATAAAATATGTAGTAAGTAACAACCGAAGTGATAAGCCCAGTCATCCTGAGTTTTACACAGGAGTAAACAGCACAATGAATGCCTGGGCTATAATGAACGAAGCCACTGAAAAGCACAATCAACCAGGAAAATTCACCACCTTACATGCTTTTGAATGGTCTGGTGCACCAAACGGTGGTAATCTACATAGAAATATTATTTTTAGAGATACCATTGTACCTGATCTTCCGGTAAGTTACATTGAAGCTAATCGTGAAACAGAACTTTGGGATTGGCTGGATGTGATTAGCAGAAATGGATCCACAGCCCTTGCTATACCGCACAATTCTAATGCCAGTAAAGGTATGATGTTTGACCCCAATATGCCTAATGGCGAACCCATTACGCAACAATATGCTATAGCACGACAAAAATATGAACGCACTATTGAGATCATGCAGATCAAAGGAACCTCAGAAGTGCATCCAAAGTTTTGGGCCAACGATGAGTTTGCCAATTTTGAATTGGCTCCTTCACTTGAACGTTTTAGCGGCAGGTCTTTTCAACAATCAAATTATGTACGCGATGCTCTTAAACAAGGACTAAAATTTGAAGATCAATTGGGAACAAATCCATACAAGCTTGGTTTTAACGGTGGTACTGACAGTCATAATGGTTTTATGAGTAATGTAGAAGAAGACAATTGGACAGGCGGTCATGGACTTACTGATATGACGGCCGAAGATCGTGTTAACAATGTAGTAGATGGTTGGGCACAGGTATATGATACCAATCCTGGAGCAATTACAGGTGTCTGGGCCGAATCTAACACTAGAGGTGCCATTTGGGATGGACTATATAATCGAGAGACTTTTGCAACCAGCGGACCGCGAATCAAAGTGCGTTTGTTTGCGGGATATGGTTTTCAAGACGCCTATGATTCTTATGATGAAATGATTACAGATGGCTATGCAAAAGGAGTGCCTATGGGTGGTGATCTTAATCCGAGAAATGGAGAGACTCCACAATTTCTAGTATGGGCTTTGAAAGATCCTATGAATGCTAATCTTGATCGATTGCAAATAGTCAAAGGTTGGTACGATGGCGATGAACTTCATGAACAGGTTTATGATATCGCAGTCTCGGATGGTCGCTTAAATGATGATGGTAGTGTAACCCCTACAGATGCAACCGTCAACAAAAAAACCGGCGCCTATGATACTACTAAAGGCAACGTAGAGTTCATGGCCACTTGGAGTGATCCTGAATTTAATGAAGATCACAAGTCGTTTTATTATGTTAGAGTAATTCAACTGCCTACTGCTAGATGGTCTCTCTGGGATGAAATAAGAGCGGGTGTTTCATACCCTGAAGAAGTACCTGATATCATACAAGAACGAGCATGGTCAAGCCCGATCTGGTATTCTCCTAATTAACCTAGAATAAAAATGATAAGATTATTAATCGGCACCGTTTTACTGTTAAATATAAACTGGTTGCATGCTCAAGATGAGAATCAAGATCCTTCTGGTACCAGCTTAGAAGATAAGATACAAAATCCTATTGCTAACATGGTGAGTATCCCGTTTAATTATAACCTATCAACAAATGACGACAACACCAATGTTCTCAATATTCAACCTGTAATTCCTGTCCAGATCTCAAAAGACTGGTTGATGATTACACGAACTATAATTCCAATTATTAATGCACCTGCTCCATCGGGTTATCAAAGTGGTGTGGGCAATATTAGTGTTGTTGGTGCGCTTACACCAGCAAAACAAAGTAGTTTTACTTGGGGTGTTGGGCCGTCGGTATTATTCCCTACAATTACAGAGGGATTGGGCTATGAAAAATTCTCGATCGGGCCTTCGGTGGTTGGGATCAAACAAAACAAAGGATTTACCTTCGGTTTGTTATTGCAAAATTTCTTTTCTGTGGCTGGACCAAGTAGTGCTCCTGATGTTAACTTTTTCTACTCACAACTGATATTAGCCAAAAAACTTAAAAAAGGATGGTATTTGTATTCCAGCCCCAATATTACGGCCGATTGGAATGCACCAAGTGGTAGTCAATGGACCATTCCCTTAGGTGCCGGCGCGGGTAAACTCATTGCGCATAGTAAGTTACCTATAAATGTAAAAGCAGGATTGTTTAAATATATTGAACATCCTACTGATGCCGAGTGGTTATTTCAATTACAAACCACTTTGATCTTAAAAACGAATTAAGGCTTTGTTTTAAAGATTCAATATTTCGTATATTTGAAAGCCTTAATATATACATATTTCCTTCTTATTTAAATATCAAACATAATGAAAAGACTTTCTAT
>CAYZKX010000299.1:0-2636 GCA_964479055.1 uncultured Flavobacteriaceae bacterium | reverse complement strand
CATTAGAACTAATAATATGATACTAAAATGTTTCACCTCAATAATTATCTAAAAAAAGAGGTTGCCAGTTTCTCGACAACCTCTTTAAAAGTACTAATTTCTAGAAACTTATAACTGTCTCTATCATGAGTCCATTGAACTTACCATCATGGAAAATACTATCAGAACTATAACCATCATGCTTTTGAGTAACAATTTCTAGCTTCGCTAAAATGTTCTTAGTCATAAACCATCCGGCTCCAAACTGTGTTCTTGAAATATCTATATCATCTCCAGAAGGATCTTCAGAATCTACTTTGTTGTAACGTCCACCAATGTAGAATTTTTCATTTTGTCCGAAGCGGTATATTAGCTCACCTGAAAATTGATTTGCGGTTCTTTCTACAGCTTCAGCATTGGCTTTACCTTTTGTTGTTTCAATGGTTCCGAAGAATTCTAATCCTCCATATTTAATAAAAGGGTTAAACATAATAGCAGTAATCTGATTATTCATGCTTGGATTATAACGTCCTGAACGGAAATTGCTTTTAGCAGAAGCATCTTCATCTTCTAATACCAAGTAATATCTCGATCCTGTTCGGTCTGCGCTATAGAGATAAGATCGTCTCACGGCGCCTGTATTATAGAGTGATCCTGTTAATCGGAATCTAAAATCTTCGCTTAACTGCTTGTCATATCCAAATTTAGCCAAGAATGAAGCACCTCCAGTATCTGGATTATCTACACCTTGATTTAATTTACCATTGGTAAATCCTACCATTGCCAGCCATCCATTATTTTGGTAGTAAAGTTCCGCACCAACTTCGGTAGTGAAGCTATCCATAATTAAATTCCCTACAAACGGATTGTAAATTGCACTCGAGTTATCACTTCTTCTAAAGTGTGCATCGCCATAGTTGTTTTCCATATGGCCAATTTTAAGTGTGGCATGCTTCATAAAATCGCCAAGGAATCCTTCACTAATAAAGTCTAATTTATCAAATTGAATATAGCCTCCCTTAACGTATGGTTCTGGGTGGTGTCTGGACGATAGATAGGTTCTTAAATGCATTCGTACGCCATCAAAGAGTACCACATCGATGTCTAGGTTCGCTGTTGCCAAATTGAAGTTAGTCCCAATGTCCTTCAGAGCTACAGCTCCTGAATTTTCATGATCAAGAGCTTGAAGCTGCAATGCTGAGGAAGCTCCTATACGTACAAAGACATTTTCAAATGTTGATGCAGTGTCTTTTTTTGTCTCAAATTCGTTTACTCCCCTTTGATCAGGTAGTCGATAATTTTGCAAGTCCCTGTTTTGGGCTGTCAATCCCGCAAATGAAAGCGAGAGTATCACAATAATAATACTGTTATAAATTGTTCTCATAATCTATTGTTTTAATGGTTATTTTATTTTTTTTATTCAGGTACCAAAGAAGTATTGAACTTTATTGTCACATCATCTCCAGTTTTAATTGTACCCAACAATGCTTTAGGAGGTTTTATGCCAAAGCTGGTCATCTTTGAAGAACAGCTTCCCACGATAGTGCAACTATTATTTTCTACAGTCAACAGGAAATCGATCATTATTGGTTTGGTAATACCTGCAATAGTTAAATTACCATTACAGTTAACTTTGTAAGTGGTTGAATTAATTTTTTCAAGATTTACAACGCTTAAGAGTTCATATGAAATTTGTTTGTAGTTATTAGTTTTTAAGGCTTTATAAGTGTTATTATCCATTCCTTTTTTGCCACTTTTAAGACTTTCTGCCATAACATCAATAGTCATACTTTTTAGTATGCCTTTCTGTAAGTCTTCAAAGACTATTTTACCTGTAAATTGTTCTGCAATAACATCCCAATCATGCAAACTGGAAGTTCCTGAAACGACAATGGTCGAATTATTACTTAAAGAGAAGCTTTGTGCTACCAAAAAGTTCGGAAGAAGAAATACAAAGACGATGATTAATTTGCTGATCTTATTTTTCATGACCTTTAATTTTCTACGTCAAAGGTATTTATGAATCACAACAAAAATTATGACAAAAATCAATTTATCGTTTTTTGCCAAATACTAATTAATTAAAAATATTTATCCCTACTTCTTTTAAAAATAATGGTATTTAATACGAAAATTCTTAAAGAATTAACATAAAAAATGATTTATCAATATTTTTTTAACAAAAAAACCAAAGAACTAATCTCTGGTTTACATACAATATTAAAGAGTTTACCTCTTCTTATATTTCCTTAGCGGCTAAATAACGCTCTGCATCTAGAGCCGCCATACATCCCGTTCCAGCAGCAGTAACCGCTTGACGGTATACGTGATCCGCAGCATCACCACTCACAAATACGCCCTCAACATTAGTTTTAGAACTCCCGGGTTTATTAATAATATAACCTGTTTCATCAAGATCTAAATAGTCCTTAAAGATATCTGTATTAGGCATATGACCAATAGCCACAAAAAATCCAGTTGCTGGAATATCGATGATTTCACCCGTCTTATTATTTCTAGCGCGAACACCAGTCACTACTTGACCATCCCCTAAAACCTCATCGGTTTCAGTGTTATGAAGAATTTCAATATTTTCAGTATTTCTAACCCGTGCTTCCATGATTTTAGAAGCCCTAAATTGATCTCTTCTTACCAAC
>CAYZKX010000298.1:0-2653 GCA_964479055.1 uncultured Flavobacteriaceae bacterium | reverse complement strand
TGGTATACCGGTTCTATGTACAATGCTACCGGGCGCTTGTCCAATAATGATAATTTTGCTTTTTCTTGATGCTGATATAACCGGATTGACACCATGGCTTAAGTGGGGTAAACATATTGTACAATTCTTTATTTCAGAAATTAAATTTTCCATTACAGGCATGTAGTAAACTTAGGTTATCCCATTCAAAACCGTTGTGCATCTAATTCTGTTACTTTATAACCGGTTACGTTACTAAATTACAATGTTCATATCTAACAACAATCTTCATCTTTATCATTCACTTTTATTGTTTACTAAAACACCATTAAATACAACTGACTTCACCTTGATATCTTTTATTGCCAAAGGATCCACCTTTAGAGGGTTTTTATCTAAAATTGTGAAATCCGCTTTTTTTCCAACACTAATAGAACCTATTACGTTTTCTTGTTTTATGGCGTAGGCTGCATCAATCGTTACCGCTCTCAAAGCTTGATAAGGTGTAACTTTTTCTTCAGAACCAATTACATTTCCGCTTTGTCCAAGTCGATTCACTGCACACCACATAAGGTATAAAGGAGCTGGCGGCGCCATTGGGAAGTCAGAATGAAGACTAAAAGGAATATCATTTTTAGCCAGCGATCCCGAACGTGCAAAATAATGTGCTCTACTTGCAGGTCCAACGCCGGTTTCGGCGAAATTCTCTCCTAGTGCATTAACATAATAAGGGTTTACTGAGGCCGTGATACCAAGCGCTTTCATTTTACCTGCTTGATCGGCTCTTGAAACTCCAAAATGCTCAATTACAGTACGGTGATTTTCTCGTGGATATTCAGCTTGTAGTCTTTCTACAATATTCAAAAGATCATCAACGCCTTGATCGCCATTGATATGAATATGACTGTCAATGTTGTTCTTCCAAAATGGTAACCACAACTCAAAAAGGACATCGGGATTCGTAATATACTCGCCTTCATGACCATCGGTATAAGGTTCGGTAAGCATCATGAGTTGACTAAACATCCCTCCATCAATAAACAGTTTGATTTGATCAGTAAAGAAAATAATATGCTCGTCGTTCCTCTCGGCCGTTTTTACCATATACGCCATGGATCCCTCATAACCACTTTCAAAATACGAAGGACGCACGTCGGCACTAAAATAACTTCGTGAAGGTGATTTGGCGAAAACCTCATACATGATATCAATTTGTTCTGGAGTAGCACCCAAAAATCCTCCAGGACCATGAACGCTGGTGACACCGTTTTGTAACATTAGCTCTGTGGTTTCCTCCAAGCCATTTTTCCATGAATCAAGTGTAAGTTTTGGCAACCATCTTTGGTATAAAAAATCAAGCTGTTGAAATTCCTCCAATATTAGGCCTTTATCAAAATCGGCTTGTGGGTCATCCATATTTTCTCTGGTATAGCCATAAAAGTCAAGTCCAACACTGTTAAAAATATTTTCGTGGAAAGACCTATGGAAAATATTAATGGGAACAGTGGTTGAAATTTCATCTAAATCTTTCTTGTAGATTTCTCCATGAAAAAACTGACTGTAACCAAATATTTGAACAATTTGATCTTCAGGCTTAAAGGCATCAACCAGTTTTTTGACTTCCATTAAAAAGTCTTCCTTACCAAGCGTAGCTTCAACCTTTCTACCATCAGCCAGTTGCCAGTCTTCAGGTGTGATCCAATGTAATGGCATTAACACAGCGCCCAGTGCTGGATGCAGATGGTTGTCAATTAATCCAGGGAGAAGCACACTTCCTTTTAAATCATATTTTTCCGCCATGGGATAATTTGATTCTGCTTCATTTTTATTGCCTACAAAAGCAATACTGTCGTTAATGGTAACTACTGCTTCAGCAGTTTCGCCAGGTGATCCTTCCATGGTAATGATGTCACCGCCATGGTAGATTATTGCATTTAAGCTTGTGTCGTTGTTTTTTTGAGTTTTAGAGCAACTCAATACAATTAATAGCAATAAGACTAAGGTGAAATTTCTATTCATAGCAGTTGATTTTTTATGGTTGTTTTTCTGTAAATGACTTATTAGGACAATTATTAGCACTTATTTGGCATTTATTCTCTTACCAGGTGATTTAGTGGTCAAACTGTCGTTCTCAACAACAATTTCTCCATTGACGATGATATAATCCCATCCTGTAGACGCCTGGTAAGGTTCAGCATAGGTAGCATGGTCTTTCAAATTTGCTAATTCAAAAATCAGTATATCCGCATCGGCTCCTTTCTGAATTCTACCTTTCTTTTTAAATGCGGGAGCAATACTTTCCAATCTTTTTGCAGGGTAGTAACTTCCTTTGGCGATGGCCTCTTTTAAGGGGAGTACTTTTTCATCTCTTACGTACTTTGCTAATAGCCTTGTATATGTGCCCGCAAGATTGGGATTGGCTTTGACTTCTTCAACTACTGCAGGGGTTGCATCTGAAGAAACCATCATTTTAGGGTGACGTAATCCTTCTTTAATCCATTCTTCTTTCATGTAATGATGAATTATCATGCTTTCTGGTCTTGTTTTTCGTTTCTCTTCCCAGGTTTCTTTAGTAAACCATTCTCCGGTCTCTGACCATTGCACATCTTCATAAGTAATGTTGAATATGGTTTGCCAATCTCTTTTAAATACATCTGCAGAAATACTTGTGGAA
>CAYZKX010000297.1:0-2696 GCA_964479055.1 uncultured Flavobacteriaceae bacterium | reverse complement strand
GTTCTATAGTCTGGACATGGATAAAAATCCGATGTCATGATTAGTGATTCCTTTCTTTATCAAATCGGTTATAATCTCGCCTATCACAGGTACAAATTTAAACCCGTGACCGCTAAATCCAGCGGCTACAACAATGCTCTTATCTTGGTTTAAGAAATCCAAATAAAAATCATTATCTGCCGAATAAGAATACATACAACTCTTAGTTTGAATATTAGAGTATTTTAAGTTTGAAAAACAACCAACAATTTGGTCTACTGTAAGGTTGTCTATTTCTTGATATTCTTTTTGTACGTGTTGGTCTGGATCAATGCTTGATCCTTTTACATGATGTCCAAATTTTAATTGGTTCAACAATTGATCATTGGATTCGTCTACGATAGGGAAACCATAGTAACTGCCTTCAATTGATGGTTCATCAATTATCCAACATGGAAATCGATCTTTGAAATAGTCCATTTTGTTTACCGCATCTGCCCAATATAAAATCTGTTTGGTAATATCAAGCTTCATATTAGGAACTAGTTTATAGGTCCAAGAACCAGAGGTGAATACCAGCTTTTCACAATGGTAGGAGTCACGATCTGTCAGAACTTTAAGGCAGCCCTCTTTTGAACTTTCCCATTTTATAAAGGACTCCTTTTCATGAATCTCCGCCCCTTCTTCAATTGCCTTTTCAGTTAACAATTGAACCGCTTTATCCGCGTAGACAAAGCCTGCTTCCTTCTCTAAAAGGATGTCAAATTGTTCTGGGATGTTTAACTGAGGATAACGTTTTTTTTGGTCTTCGTTAGTAATCGTTTCTACACCCAAATCATATTTTTTGGAAGAACCTATTACGCCATTTAACAAGTCGCTATTTGGTAAGCCAGCATACAACAAACCCGTGAACTCGATCAGTTTTTGGTTAAACATAGATTCAAGCGCCATCCAGTTTTCATGGGCGCTGTTTAACAATGGTACATATTTGTTGTTCTCAAAATAGGCCTTTCTAAATATTCTTGTTTTGCCTGTATACGATCCTTTGTCATGAGGAATGCTCTGTCTTTCAAGACCTAGAACTCGCATACCGTTTTTAGACAAATAATAACATGCTGAAGAGCCCATGCTCCCAACACCTACAACAATAACATCAAATTTTTTCACCGTGTTATTACTAAAATCTTAATTTATTTTTCTGAAGAATTTAATCATTAGAATGTAGTTGGTTTTTAAAGATACAGAAATTATAAATGTTCCTTTATTAACATTAAAAAAGCCTCTTAATGAATTTAAAGGTATGTAATCTGAAGGTGCTCTTGATTCTGAAAAATATCCAAGATCGGCAATTGATTAAATAATGTTTTGAATACCCTTTGATAAGGATAACATTAGAGTAGTCTTTTCATGTAAATTACTATTTTTATAAAAGCAAAATCCGTTTGTTACTTAATGGCAAGAGATTTAAAATCGAAAGCTTGAAATCCTATAAACTAAAAATCAACATGAGGTATAAATTAAAAGACATTGCTCTTATTGCTGAAATATTTGGAGGTATTGCAATCTTAATTTCATTAATTTTTGTAGGCGTCCAATTAAAAGAAAACACCAAGGAAACAAGATCGGCAACTGCAAGTTCAACTATATCGGCAATGGCTTCATGGTATGCTGATATTGGCAATAATCAACAATCTAGTATGTTATTCTATAAATTTCTAGCTACGCCAGATTCAATCCAAAAAGATCAAAGAATTCAAGCTATTTACAACTTGCATTCTATGTTTCTCATATTTCAAAACAGTTACTACCTCGTAAAAGAAGGAACTCTTGATCCAAGCATTCAAGAGTCTCTGACTGTTGTAATAAAGGGGGTAAGAGATCAACCCGGAATGATTTACTATTGGAAAACTAGAAAGACAATATTTTTTGAAGAATTTAGATCATACGTAGATGATATTCTTCTCACCACCGACCCAATTTCTGAAGGCATATATGAGAAAATAGAAAGGGATAATTAATAATCGAATTCGTTTAAAACTAATTTCGCGGGAGACTGTTACAATAGGTCTCGAGGGTATTGATATTATGGCTTCACGCCATACATTACACTTGACAACAATTAATCTCATATGATTGAAAACATATATTTTATCGCATCTTTCGCTGGAATATTGACAGGGTTGATATTGATATTCCAACTATTTAAAGGCCAAAAATCCGATTTCTTTATTGGTGTAGTTGTTTTGATTTTAGGAATTGAATTACTGTTTTCTTGGGGCGTTATTTCGGGTTATACCAATAACCCAGATGCCATTCCTTATTGGAAACTGTTAAATTATTTGCTACTTCCTCCGGCAATCTGGTTGTTCGTTAAGTTTAATACAGATGATAATTTTAAACTACACCTATGGCACTACCTTCTTTTCTTACCAGCTATTTTGGCTTATGCTCTTGAATTCTACTCCAATTTATTTCCGCTGTCATTAAATGAATATAAGCTTTGGATTTGGTTTACAGAATACCTACCAATAATAGGAATGGTCTATGTAATTAGCTTCTTTTGGGTCAGGTATTTTAAGTTGTACTTTAATAAAAGTAATAAAAACCCCAAAACTCATAAAATTAAACAATTAAGGCTTTTTCTATTGATGGTGAGTGTAACCTTACTAACCTTGTTGTGGTTGACTTTTACTTTTATTGGCTGGACTCATTATAAT
>CAYZKX010000296.1:0-2704 GCA_964479055.1 uncultured Flavobacteriaceae bacterium | reverse complement strand
AATTAAAAGCGGGATCAAATATGGCATACAGGTCTTGATTGATATTGATAGCATTTCCAATCTTGAATACATTATTTCTTGACTTCAGGGCTTCTGTAGATTCTCCTTCACCCAATCCACGAACAAAGATCCGCTCTGTTTGATTAATTTCTAAAGCTTCTGGTAAGTTTAAAAAATTAAATATTATGGGTTTACTAACCCCAGTATCGAGCAAAAAAGAAAGCTCAACACCATTCACTTCAACCGGAATTATTATGAGATTGTTTATTTGCTCAAAGGCGACACGGTCCGAATGGCCTTTTTGCAAAACAAACTTTCCCTGAGCAGTAGATACTTGAAAAATTAAAAGCGAACAAACAAAAAGCAACCATCGTGTTATCATGCAAAAAAAGGCTTAATACAATTTACAAATCTTTTGCTCATCTAATTCTAATTACCTTCTATTTTAAAATAATTTTAAGATTATTTTTGCAACTTTGTAAAGCATAAAAAACAATAGTATGCCAAATATATCACACAAAGGTCTATCCATGCCTGAATCGCCCATCAGAAAGCTTGTACCTTATGCAGAAGCAGCTAAAAAAAGAGGTGTAAAAGTTTTTCATTTAAACATTGGGCAACCCGATATAAAAACACCAAAGGTAGCTTTAGACGCCGTAAAGAATAACACTTTAGATATTATTGCATATAGTCGATCAGAAGGTTCTGATGAATTTAGAGAGAAGCTTGCGGCTTATTACAAAGATCATCAAATTAAGGTAGAAGCCAACAATATAATTGTGACCACTGGTGGTAGTGAAGCTTTGCTTTTTACGTTTGGCAGTATAATGGATAATGGAGATGAGATAATCATTCCTGAACCGTTCTATGCTAACTACAATGGTTTTTCAATGGCATCGGGTGTAAAGGTAGTTCCTGTAATATCGAAGATCGAAAATAATTTTGCCTTACCTCCTATTGAAGATTTTGAGTCTTTAATCACACCAAAAACAAAGGCTATACTCATTTGTAACCCAGGAAATCCTACAGGATATCTTTACAGTAAATCTGAAATTGAGAAGTTGGCCAAAATAGTGAAAAAACATGATCTATTTCTTGTAGCCGATGAAGTCTATCGCGAATTTGCTTATGACGGCATTGAACATTATTCCATTATGCAAGTAGATGGCCTTGATGAACACAGTATAATGATTGATTCGGTATCAAAGCGTTATAGTATGTGTGGTGCGCGAATAGGATGTATTGTTTCAAAAAATAAGGCTGTTATAGCCACAGCAATGAAATTTGCACAAGCAAGGTTATCTCCACCAACATATGCGCAAATTGCCTCAGAGGCTGCATTAGAAACGCCTGAGAGTTATTTTGCAGATGTCAAAAGTGAATATGTTTCTCGTAGAAACACTTTGGTAGAAGGACTTCGTGCAATTGAAGGTGTAAAGATTGCAAAACCCAGTGGCGCTTTTTATTGTATTGCTGAGCTTCCAGTAGAAAATGCAGATCATTTCGCCCAATGGTTACTAGAATCCTTTGAATATAATGGTCAGACAATTATGGTTGCTCCTGCAGCTGGTTTTTATTCAACACCTGGTATTGGTTTAAACCAAGTTCGCATTGCTTACGTACTTAATGAAGAGGACCTCAAACAATCAATAGCAATATTAAAAGAAGCGTTAATCCAATACAATGCATGACCTTACAAGAGAATGTTTCTTTAAAACCGTTTAACACCTTTGGCATAGATGTTAAGGCCAAATTTTTCGCATCCATAAATAGCTTAGATGAACTCCATGAATTAATAAGTTCAAATCAGTATCCCAACACGTTGTTTTTGGGTGGTGGCAGTAATATCCTACTCACAAAAGACATTGATGCACTGGTTGTTCATCTTAATTTAAAAGGAATCGAAATCACTTCTGAAAACGAAGCGTCAGTTATTGTTAAAGTGGCAGCAGGTGAAAACTGGCATGATTTTGTGATGTGGTGTGTGGATCAAAACTATGGAGGAATAGAAAACCTTTCACTGATTCCAGGAAATGTAGGCACTTCGCCAATTCAAAATATTGGTGCTTATGGTGTTGAATTAAAAGATGTTTTTCTGCATTGCGAAGCCATTAATTTGGCTACCAGATCAATAAAAACTTTTACTAATGCTGACTGTCAATTTGACTACCGCAACTCCATTTTTAAGAATGAGGCTAAAGGCCAACATATTATCACCAGTGTTTCACTCAAACTTAATAAACCTCCACATCAACTAAGTCTGGCTTATGGTGCAATTAGTAATGAGTTGGAAAAATCTGGAATTATTAAGCCTACAATTAAAGATGTTTCAAATACAGTTATAGCTATTAGACAATCTAAATTACCTGACCCATCAAAAATAGGCAATAGTGGTAGTTTTTTTAAAAACCCTATCGTTGATAAGTTGCATTACCATGCATTGAATAAACAGTTTGATAATGTTCCACATTATCCTATTTCGGAAGAACAAGTTAAAATACCTGCAGGTTGGCTCATCGAGAAAGCCGGTTTTAAAGGAAAAACCTTTGGCAATTATGGCGTCCATAAGCAGCAAGCACTTGTTCTAGTTAATTATGGTGGTGCTAAAGGGAAAGATATTTTTGAGCTATCCAAACTTATTCAGCATACCGTTGAACGATTATTTGCCATAAAATTGGAGGCGGAAGTAAATATTTTATAAAAG
>CAYZKX010000295.1:0-2749 GCA_964479055.1 uncultured Flavobacteriaceae bacterium | reverse complement strand
ATTATGGAGCGCTGGAGGTGAACGCGATGTTTATATGTCTACCGATGGAGGTGCCACCTGGAACCGTACATTAGGTGACGACCAATGGGTAGGTGCAACAGATATTGTTATAGATCAAAATAATCCTGATGTATTGTATGCCGCAACATGGCAAAGACAAAGAACTGTAGCGGCGTATATAGGTGGTGGCCCTGGTTCAGGAATTCATAAAAGTACTGACGGTGGATTGACTTGGACCGAGTTGACTAACGGAATTCCTATATCAAATTTGGGTAAAATAGGATTAGCCATATCACCATTTAATTCAGATATCGTTTATGCTGCTATTGAATTGGATAGAACTAAAGGAGGTGTTTATATGTCCAGTAATAGAGGTGCATCTTGGGTCAAGCAGTCCGATGCCGTGTCTGGTGGCACAGGACCTCATTATTATCAGGAATTATACGCTTCACCACATCACAAGGGGAAATTATTTTTAATGAATAATAATGTCCTGATCTCTGATGATCATGGAAAGACATTCAAGCGTATGAATGAAAATAATAAGCATGTGGATAGTCATGCTATGGCCTTTAAAATGAGCGATCCAAATTACGTTTTGTTTGGTACTGATGGTGGACTTTACGAAAGTTTTGATCTCACAAAATCATGGAAATATATGAGTAACCTTCCGCTTACGCAGTTTTATAAAGTGGCAGTAGACGATGCTGTACCATTTTACAATGTATATGGAGGGACACAAGATAATGGTTCACATGGCGGACCTTCACGCACTATGAGTTCACAAGGAATCACCAATTCTGATTGGTGGATTACATTGGGTGCAGATGGTCACCAGTCGGCAACAGAACCAGGAAACCCCAATATTACATATGGTGAATTCCAACAAGGTGTTTTATGGAGAATTGATCAAACTACAAAAGAGGTCGTATTTATTCAACCACAGGCGAGGGAGGGAGAGCCTTATGAGCGTTTTAATTGGGATGCACCAATACTAGTGAGTCCGCATAAACCAACACGACTATATTTTGCATCGCAACGCGTTTGGCGATCGGAAGATAGAGGAGACTCATGGACACCAATTTCACAAGATCTCACGCTTAATCAGGATCGCATCACTTTACCGATGTATGGAAAACAGCAAAGTTGGGATAACGCCTGGGATGTTGGAGCAATGTCTAATTACAATACAATTACTTCTTTGTCCGAATCTCCAGTTAAAGAAGGTCTAATTTACGCAGGCACTGATGATGGTATCATTCAAGTGACTGAAGATGGTGGACAAAACTGGCGTAAGATATCATTGTCCTCTATAAAGGGTTTACCAACCACACCATTTGTTAATGATATAAAAGCAGATTTGTTTGATGAAAATGTAGTTTATGCCGCATTAGATAATCACAAATACGGAGATTATAAGCCTTATTTATTGAAAAGTACAAATAAAGGCCAATCATGGACCTTAATGAATGGGGATTTACCAGACAGGATGTTAACATGGCGTTTAGTTCAAGATCATGTGAATAGAAACTTGATGTTCTTAGCAGCTGAATATGGGATCTATTTTACCAATAATGGAGGACAAAATTGGATTAAGCTAAAAGGTGGACTACCAACTATTTCATTTAGAGATATTACTATCCAACGTCGTGAAAATGACCTTGTGGCTGCCTCTTTTGGTAGAGGGTTCTATATTCTTGATGATATTACACCAATTCGAAATTTTAATAGTGCAGTCAAACAAGAGCCTGCAACATTATTTCCAACAAAAGATGCATATTGGTATGTTCAAACTGAAGGTGTATATGCCCAAGGTGATAACGAATACGCAGCCAAAAACCCTCCATTTGGTGCAATATTTACTTACTATTTATCAGATAAATTCAAATCTTTAAAGGATGAACGTAAAGCAAAGGAAAAAGACAATACCGATTTTCCAGGCTGGGAAGCCTTAGAAGCCGAGAAAAGGCAAGAAGGTCCTGAGGTGCTTCTTATTATCAAAGATGCAAGTGGACAGGTAGTGAACACAGTAAAGGGTAAGAATAGTAAAGGTTTTAATCGTGTGAGTTGGCCATTGACCTATGCTAATAAAAATGGTGAACGATTAAACCAACCTAGAAGTCAAGGTGGCTTTTTTGGAGGTGGTGGAATAATGGTTACTCCAGGTAGTTATACGGTGACTCTGGTTAAACGAGAGAATGGCGAGACTACTGAATTGCAAGGACCTCAAACATTCAATGTGAAACCATTGTACGATGGCGCATTACCGCGTAAATCTTACGATGAGATAAACGATTTTAGAGAAGCGTATTTTGCATTCCGTCAAGATCTTACAGCTACTAATTTAGAGTTATCCAAAAGCATAAAAACTGTAGATGCTATGAAGCGTGCCGCCGATAAGGCAGATACGCCTTCGCAAGGATTAACATCACAAATAAACCAGGCAAAAATGACTTTATTGGATATCGATAAGGCTTTAAATGGAGATAGTATAAAGGGTGAAATAGGAGAGCGCTCAAATCCAACGGCTAGCGATGGCGGTGGGCTTGGTTGGTTTGGATTTAGTAACACTTATGGACCAACTGATGAACATCAAAAGCTATTAAATAGAGTCAAGAGCCAATTGTCCAAAGTAAAGAATGATCTACGAAATGTGAATACTAATGTATTACCGCAGCTTGAGGCTTCACTTAAAGCTGCTGGCGCACCATGGATTGAAGGACAAGGACTAATAGATAATTAATAAAAC
>CAYZKX010000294.1:0-2760 GCA_964479055.1 uncultured Flavobacteriaceae bacterium | reverse complement strand
ATAGATAACACCTAACCACTTGATGATTTGAAATAAATCGCCTGATGCTATGACTATAGAGGCGAGGCCTGCTGAAGCTAAAATGATTTGCAACAAATTTGCGGTAAGATCACCAAGTATGGTACCTATAGTTTTTTTAGAACCATATTTCATACTATTGGCTGTTGCCAGTAAAACACTTGGTCCAGGTGTCCAAACCAATACCAATACCGTAGCAACAAATGAAATCCACAGTGTAATCTCCATAATTCTTGATTATTTATTATTTGGTATTCGTTCAGAATTCAATTCTTCATAAACGCCGTCAGAAACGAGCTCATCAGACATCAAAAGGTTATCAACATAATCGCGATATTCTTCAAAAAATATAGACTTGCGTGACTTCCAGTATAGGTTAAAACCAGGTTGGTCTTTTACACCATAAATCACCTGATTTAAAGACTTTGGAATGCGATCATCAAGTGTACCTTCTAAGGATAAATAATAGCTGTTTTGAAACGCCAAGAACAAACCATGAAAGTTATAGATGTGTTGAATGCGTTCTTCCTTGCTCATGGATTCGGGGTCAGCAAGAAACCTATAAAACCCTTTGCTAGCCTCTTCATCGGTACCCATGGCGACATACCAATTGGTCATAGTATCAATGGTTGCCGTTGCTGTAGACGATCGTGTTGCTTTGGTATTCTCTTTTAATTGGATACCAACAAATACGAGTGATATTAATATTGCAATACCACCAAGTATTTCAACTAACAGTGCTAATTTTTTGAGTTTGACTTTCATGATTTGACGAAGTATTTTATTGATTTAAATTGTTGCCAACAATCACCTTTCAGCATTATGATGCAACGTTTACTGCTATTCAATTTCTTTATCCAAAAGTGCTATTATCTCTTCTATTTCATTGATAGCGCGATAATATACAGTTTCCTTTTCATTCATAATCTTCAATGAAATAACAAACATATTTTGTGATTTATAACTGTACAAATAGTTTTCATCTTCTATAGTACTAGAAAATAAACGAATGGATTCCATAAGGCTAGGTACTAACGACATTACAGCATCAAAATGAATGGTCTCCATTCTGTTGACATAGATGTAGGTTTCTTCCAACCGTCTAAGTTTTTCAATAATATCAGTGTTGGTCAATAGTTTAATGTCGCCACTATTTACCATGGTTTCGTATATATTGCCTTGACGATCAAAATCAGTATAATTAGTTAGGTTTACAGCAATATTTCCTAAAGTATCTTTTTGAATCCTATTTTCGGTTTCAATAATCTTAATGGCATATTCAAATTGTGCAGTATATGCTAAGTTCATTTCTCGTACAGATTCTATGTTCTTGGCATCGTCTAGCAACTGCTCTTTGATATTGTGATAAAAAGTCTTCTCAGCTTTTCTATTTGCAATTTCAGAATTTTTATTATTTATACTCAAGGCAATAAGAATACCAATGACAACAAGAACAATTTCCCCAACAGCGTATTTAATATATTTTACAGTATGACCTTTTTCAAGTAAACTGCGTCTTATGGATCTAAAGAATTTAATCATCTCAACATGGTAATTATGAATATGAATAACTATTCACCCTGCTCATTGAGTGCTTTAATTTGTTTTCTCAAATATCTTGTGATATTATAGTGATTATACTTTCGGGAATAGTCAATGGCCTTATTTCCCTTGTACGAAGCATTTATATCGGCACCTTTCTCTACTAAATATTTAACCATTTCCAGCTGTCCATATTTGGCTGCAAACATCAATGGTGTTTTATCAGCACACACATGCTCAATGTCGGCACCATTTTCAATGAAAAATTGTAATGACTTCATTGACTTTAACTTAATACTTAGCGCTAAATAATTATATTGTTTACTGTCTTCAACAACTACACAGGCATTTATTAATTGGGGAGTTATTAATTTCTGTAATTTATCGATATTTCCATATTTAATGTGGATCACAGCTGTGTTGGTCGATTCTTGCCCATAACATGATAAACCAATTAACGAGATTAATATGATTAATAAGGGATGTCTAAACCGCGAATACCTATCCATGATGTTTGTGTCACTAATAAAATTAATAAATATTATTTGAAGTGCTTATAAAGTACAATAATTACTAATCATGTACTAATGTTCATCAACCAAGATACTAGAAGAATTTTATTGATTTTTAGCTGAAAAGATCGATCTGCTTATTACTTCTTTTTAAGATTATTCAAGCATCCAATAAAAGTCAATTTGCACCGTAAATCAAATCTTGGATAAAAGTTAGACATTTTAAATGAAGTTCAAGACACCACTTGAGTCGTTCGTTGTAATTAACAAATCGATTTTATTTTCTTTTGCAATTCAGGAATCACTAATGCTTCAAACCACTCATTTTTTTTAAGCCAAATGTTATTTCTTGGCGAAGGATGGGGAAGAGGCATATAGGTAGGAAGATATTCTGCATAGTGTTTCACTGTATTGGTCAAGGTGTTTTTTACAGTGTTTTTCAAATAATATTTTTGTGCAAAATTTCCAATTAATAAGATTAACTCTTTATTGGTAATCTCTTGTAATACAAGTTCGTGCCATTTTGGAGCACATTCTGGCCTTGGTGGTAAATCTCCGCTTGTTCCTTTGCCTGGATAACAAAAGCCCATTGGAATAAGAGCAAATAATTGTTCGTTGTAGAATTCTATTTTTGACACACCTAACCAACTTCTTAGTCGGTCTCCACTTTTATCATCCCATGGTATAC
>CAYZKX010000293.1:0-2797 GCA_964479055.1 uncultured Flavobacteriaceae bacterium | reverse complement strand
GTCTGGGAACCGCAATAATGAATGGCGACCTTCCCGACCCCCAATTTGAGATCTATTTTAATGCCGGTTTTAAACGGTTTTTGGGATCATACTTCAATATTGGGGTTAGTTATCATAAGTTTAATTTGGCTTATAAAGACATCTTCCACGAGGGTTTCATGTCGTTTGATTTAAACCTTGAAGCATATCTTTCACCTTACAGTACCGTGAGTCCTTTTGTTTACGCAGGAACCGGACTTAATGCCGCTAATTATTTTGAGCAAACCGATCCAAAAGTACAAGTAGGCGGTGGTATTGAAATGTTGGTCATGGATAATCTTGGGTTAAATTTATTCACTGATTATAATCATGTGTTTACTGATACTTTGGAAGGTGTTGAATTTGGGGAGGCTGATGATATATATTGGCGAATAGGTTTTGGAATTAATTGGTATTTCGGAAAAAAACTAGTCAATAAAGTAGCCCTAGAAGAGCCTTCGATAATTAACTCAAATCCCATAGTGGATGATTATTAATAGTTAATTACAATCCTTACTTTTGCATATTCAAAACCAAGCCTTCTATGAGTAATGAGGTAAGCAAAAGGTATGCACAACGTGGTGTTTCAGCTTCAAAAGAAGATGTGCATAATGCCATTAAGAACATCGATAAAGGTTTATTTCCTAAAGCGTTTTGTAAAATAGTTCCAGACTATCTTACTGGCAGTAGAGACCATTGCCTTGTCATGCATGCCGATGGTGCAGGAACAAAATCGTCATTGGCTTATATGTATTGGAAAGAAACTGGAGACCTGTCGGTTTGGAAAGGTATTGCACAGGATGCCTTGATTATGAATATTGATGATTTGCTGTGTGTAGGAGCGACTCAAAATATAATAGTTTCATCAACAATTGGTCGAAACAAAAACAACATTCCAGGTGATGTCATTTCGGCAATCATTAATGGAACAGAAGAACTGATTTCAGAACTTAATAATTTTGGACTGAGTATTCATTCCACCGGTGGAGAAACAGCTGATGTTGGCGATTTGGTACGAACCATTATTGTGGATTCTACGGTTACGGCTAGAATGAAGCGCAGTGAAGTAATCAATAATGCTAATATTGCTTCGGGTGATGTTATAGTTGGCTTATCGTCATATGGACAAGCCACTTATGAAAAAGAGTATAATGGCGGCATGGGTAGCAACGGACTAACATCGGCAAGACATGATGTTTTTCACAATGAACTTGCTAAAAAATATCCAGAGAGCTTTGATCATTCAGTTCCGGAAAACTTGATCTATTCAGGACATGTAGGATTAACGGATGCTGTTCCTAATGCTCCTATTGATGCTGGAAAACTTGTTTTATCCCCAACACGTACGTACGCCCCAATTATTAAGGATATACTTACTAAATACAATTCCAATACTATTCATGGAATGATTCACTGTAGTGGTGGAGCTCAAACCAAGATCTTACATTTTGTAGAAAACCTACATATTATAAAAGACCAGATGTTTGATGTGCCACCATTATTTAAGCTCATTCAAGAACAATCTAAAACCGATTGGAAGGAAATGTATCAGGTGTTTAATTGTGGTCATCGTATGGAACTGTATGTTAAGCCTGAAATTGCCGATGACATCATCAGCATATCGAGATCATTTAATGTAGATGCCCAAATAATTGGTAGAGTGGAAGCTTCGACTACTAAAAAACTTACAATTAAAAGTAGCCACGGTAC
This sequence comes from uncultured Flavobacteriaceae bacterium, assembly GCA_964479055.1. Lineage (GTDB taxonomy): Bacteria > Bacteroidota > Bacteroidia > Flavobacteriales > Flavobacteriaceae > CAYZKX01. The sequence continues at coordinate 1,069 of CAYZKX010000293.1, read as the reverse complement.
TTTTGAGTACAACTAATTTATATGAACTCTTTGATTACTATCAGAAATCCGATAGTAATTGCCATATCAAAAAGAAAAATAACGGTAAAAAGCTTAAATGCTGAAATACCCAGTTTTCTGCAAAACTTTAAACGCCGTCTTGCATTTGTTTCGGTAACCAGATACCAAACAAAAATCGCCAAAAGGATTTTGGTGATTACTGCAGGCATAATAAAAGGGTAAACAATGAGTATAGTTATGTTCGCCACAAAAGACCACAAAGCAAATGGTCTGTAAAATGCAAGTATAGTTAGGAATTGTTGCATAATTAGACCTTTAACGGAAAAACGTGTAGGTTTATTTTTAATGGTTGATAAGTCGATAATGACACATGAAGCCAATTCATAAATTATCGTATTTTTGACACACCAATTTGAACAGGGAGATGTTAGAGAAAATTCAAATAGTCCGACAACGATTTGACGAGGTAAATGACCTTATTATTCAGCCAGATATAATTTCTGACCAAAAGCGCTATATCCAATTAAATAAGGAGTATAAGGATCTCAAGAAAATAATTGACAAAGGTTCAATTTATGAGACTTTACTTAACAATATCAATGAGGCCGAAGAGATCATTGCTGATAGCAGTGATGCTGAAATGATTGAAATGGCCAAAATGGAATTGGAAGAAGCCAAGGAGAAATTACCGAAGATTGAAGATGAAATTAAATTCTTATTGATTCCAAAAGATCCTGACGATTCTAAAAATGTCGTGGTTGAGGTAAGAGCTGGTACTGGTGGAGATGAAGCCAGTATTTTTGCTGGAGACCTTTACCGTATGTATGCCAAGTATTGCAGCGATAAGGGTTGGAAAGTGGATGTTGTGAGTTTAAACGAAGGCACTTCGGGAGGATTTAAGGAAATTATTTTTGAAGTTTCGGGTGAAGACGTATATGGCACCATGAAATTTGAAGCTGGTGTACACCGTGTCAAACGGGTGCCTCAAAATGAAACCCAAGGCCGTGTGCACAAATCCACAGCCACTGTTATGGTGTTACCAGAAGCTGAATAGTTTGATATTTATTTG
>CAYZKX010000292.1:0-2798 GCA_964479055.1 uncultured Flavobacteriaceae bacterium | reverse complement strand
CACTCTGTTGCCAGAACTGGATTTTGAATCCAGCGCGTCTACCAATTCCGCCACTTGAGCAAATAGGGAAGGCAAAAGTAAAAAATAATTTGCTTTAACCTATTAAAAATACTGGCTTTTATCCTTTTGCACTCCAAATAAATTTCTAAATTTGCACTCCGTTAAAAATGCGTTCATTTTTGACGCGGTAAATAGAGGTTTAAATGACGAAAATAAAGACAAAGGCTAAGATATTTTCTTGTACACAAAGTCAAGAATTAGCTCAAAAAATTGCCAAAGCGTATGGCGAAGAGCTTGGCAATGTCATTACCTCAACTTATAGTGATGGTGAGTTTCAACCCTCGTTTGAAGAATCGGTAAGAGGGGCTAGACTTTTTATTATTGGTTCTACTAACCCAGGAGCACAGAATTTAATGGAAATGTTGTTGATGTTAGATGCCGCTAAACGCGCATCGGCAAGACACATCACTGCGGTAATGCCTTACTTTGGATGGGCGAGACAGGACCGCAAAGATAAACCTCGTGTGCCTATAGCGGCTAAACTTATTGCGAAAATGCTTGAAACGGCTGGTGCAACACGAATTATCACAATGGATTTACATGCCGATCAAATACAAGGGTTTTTCGAAAAACCGGTTGATCATTTGTTTGCCTCAACCATATTTTTACCTTACGTAAGATCGCTTAAACTAGATAATTTGACCATTGCTTCACCTGATATGGGAGGATCCAAGAGAGCCTATGCCTATTCTAAAGCACTAGAAAGCGAAGTGGTGATATGTTACAAGCAGCGTGTTAAAGCGAATGTAATTTCGCATATGGAAGTCATTGGTAATGTAGAAGGAAGACATGTGGTTCTTGTTGATGATATGGTAGATACTGCAGGCACGTTGACTAAAGCCGCCGATTTGATCATGGAGCGAGGTGCTTTAAGTGTTCGTGCTATTTGTACTCATGCCGTGTTATCAGGCAACGCTTATGAGCGTATTGAAAAGTCTAAATTGGAAGAACTTATAGTGACCGATTCGATCCCAATTAAACAGGACAGTAAAAAAATAAAGGTATTGAGTTGCGCCGATTTGTTTGCCGAAGTCATGTACAATGTACATCACAACAAATCAATAAGCTCAAAATTTATAATGTAATTAAATAAATAGATAATAAAATGAAATCAATTACAATCAATGGATCTCAAAGAGAAAGCGTGGGCAAGCGTTCAACGAAGGCCTTACGTAATGCTGGTCAGGTTCCTTGCGTGTTATACGGAGGAAACCAACCACTGCATTTCTCTGCAGAGGAATTGGCATTCTCTAAATTGGTATATACGCCTAACGCGCATACCGTTGTGATTGCCTTAGAAAATGGTGAAAGCTTTAATGCCGTATTGCAAGACATACAGTTTCACCCTGTTACTGATAAGATATTACATATCGATTTCTATCAGTTGTTTGATGATAAAGAAGTAACCATGGATATTCCAGTAATCCTTACTGGTAATTCTCGTGGTGTTAGAAATGGTGGTGTGTTAAGACGTAATAATCGTAAACTACGCTTAAAATCACTACCTGCAGATTTACCAGATTTTATTGAAATAGACATTACCAAAATGAAAATTGGTGATAAGGTGTCTGTAGGTGATCTGGATCAGGAAAAATATCGATTCTTACATGCCGATAATACTGTTGTATGTCAAGTGAAGACAGCAAGAGCAGCTATTGTTGATGAGATCGATGAAGATGAAGAATTAGAAGAAGGCGCTGAAGGAGCTGTAGAAGGAGCAGAAGGAGCAGCACCTGCCGAAGGTGGTGAAGCTGAAGCAGCACCAGCTGAAGGTGGAGATGCACCAGCACAAGAATAGTTTCATAACTAATTCTAGATATTTAAAAGCATCCTTTTATTTTGGATGCTTTTTTTATTTTTACTAAAACAATGTAACATGTGGAAGTTCATTCTAAACATGTTTGGCAAATCGGTCTCACAAGACGAATTAATGAAAAAATTTCTAATCGTTGGCTTAGGAAATATTGGTTCAGATTATGAACATACACGTCATAATATTGGTTTTGATATTGTTAACTATATGGCAAATAAACGAGAGATTGCTTTTGAAACAGTTAAATTAGGTGACCGAGCCATTCTTAAACACAAGGGCAGAACATTTATTTTATTGAAACCAAGTACCTACATGAATTTAAGTGGTAAAGCAGTAAAATATTGGATGACTAAAGAAAAGATCTTGCCTGAAAATCTTTTAATTATTACCGATGATCTTAACTTGCCGTTTGGCACTTTACGACTCAAAACTAAAGGCAGCGATGGTGGACACAATGGGTTAAATGATGTGCAGGATAAATTGGGTACTACAAAATACAACAGGTTGCGATTTGGAATTGGCAACGATTTTAGCAAAGGTAGACAGGTTGATTTCGTATTGGAAAAATGGAATGCACAAGAACAGGAAGCACTTCCAAATCGATTAAAAATTTGTGACGAACTCATATTATCTTTTGGTTTATCAGGTGTTACGGCTACCATGAATGATTTTAATGGAAAATAAGATCATGAATAACCATAGATATTGCTATTTCAATAACTTTGCAAAAACGAATTAATTCTTGAAAATCAATCTTGACTTAAAAGCACCTTTCGATGAACAATCAGTGGTCACTATTGGTACGTTTGATGGTGTGCATTTAGGACATAAAAAAATTATTAAACGTCTAGTTAAGATCGCAAAACAGGAAGGTTTGAAGTCAATGGTTTTGACTTTTTTTCCACATCCACGTATGGTATTACAA
>CAYZKX010000291.1:0-2821 GCA_964479055.1 uncultured Flavobacteriaceae bacterium | reverse complement strand
GCTGTAGCCAATCAATTTAAGGTATCAAGAGAAGATCAGGATGAGTTTGCCTTTAATTCTCATATGAAAGCCTTAAAGGCTCAAAGTGAAGATCGTTTTCAATCACAAATAGCTCCAATAACGGTAGAACAAACATACTTAGATGAAAATGGTAAAAAAGCTAATAAATCATATACTGTAAACAAAGATGAAGGCCCTCGAAAAGGTACAAATCTAGAGGCCCTTTCAAAATTACGCCCGGTTTTTGCAGCTAATGGTAGCGTCACCGCAGGTAATTCTTCACAAATGAGTGACGGTGCAGCATTTGTTGTTGTGATGAGTGAAGATTTGGTTAAAGAGCTTAACCTTGCTCCCATTGCGCGATTGGTGAACTATGCCGCTGCTGGCGTAGAACCACGAATTATGGGTATAGGACCTGTAAAAGCTATTCCAAAGGCATTAAAACAATCGGGATTAACACAAAGCGATATTGAGCTCATCGAATTGAATGAGGCTTTCGCATCTCAATCGCTAGCTGTAATGAGAGAGTTGGATCTAAATCAAGATATCGTTAATGTGAATGGCGGTGCAATAGCTTTAGGACATCCTCTTGGATGCACTGGCGCCAAACTTTCTGTTCAGCTCTTTGATGAGATGCGTAAGCGTGATATGAAAGGAAAATATGGCATGGTGACCATGTGCGTTGGCACAGGTCAAGGTGCTGCTGGAATTTTTGAATTTTTGAATTAACATACACCTAAAAATAAAGTTATGGAAACTACTGAAAAAGAATTACTAAGAGGCGGACAATTTCTTGTTAAAGAAACGGCCTGTGAAGAGGTCTTCACTCCTGAAGATTTTACCGAAGAACAAAACATGATGAAAGAAGCTGTTATTGAATTCAATGACAGAGAGATCATTCCTTTTAGAGACAAGTTTGAAGCTAAAGATTTCGCATTTACAGAAGCTTGTATGCAAAAAGCTGGTGAATTAGGATTTTTGGGTGTAGCCGTTCCTGAAGCTTATGGTGGAATGGAAATGGGATTTGTTTCAACCATGTTGGTATGTGATTATATCTCTAGTGGTACAGGGTCTTTCAGTACTGCATTTGGTGCACACACAGGAATTGGTACCATGCCAATAACTTTGTATGGAACTGAAGAGCAAAAATTAAAATATGTTCCAAAACTGGCTTCGGGTGAATGGTTTGGTGCTTATTGCCTTACTGAGCCAGGTGCAGGAAGTGATGCCAATTCAGGTAAAACTACAGCATCTTTAACCGAAGATGGTAAACACTACCTGATAAATGGTCAAAAAATGTGGATCTCTAATGCTGGATTTTGTAGTTTATTCATTGTATTTGCACGTATTGAGGACGATAAATACATCACTGGTTTTATTGTTGAAAACGATCCTGATAATGGCATAACCCTGGGTGAAGAAGAGCATAAACTCGGAATTCGAGCTTCGTCCACACGTCAGGTTTTCTTTAACGACACTAAAGTGCCTGTTGGGAATATGCTATCTGAACGGGGTAACGGATTTAAAATTGCAATGAATGCCCTTAACGTTGGTAGAATAAAATTGGCCGCAGCTTGTTTAGACTCTCAACGTCGTATTACAACGTGGGCAACAGAATATGCAACAGCGCGTAAACAGTTTAAAACACCATTGGCCGATTTTGGTGCCATCAAAGCAAAACTAGCCGAAATGGCTTCCAACACATATGCAGGTGAATCGGCTTGTTACCGTGCAGCAAAAGACATAGAAGATCGCATTGCCTTGCGCGTTGCGAATGGCAATACGCATCAAGAAGCAGAATTAAAAGGAGTTGAAGAATACGCCATTGAATGTTCAATATTAAAGGTAGCCGTTTCGGAAGACGTGCAGAATTGTTCCGATGAAGGTATACAAATCTTTGGAGGAATGGGCTTTTCAGAAGAAACACCTATGGAAGCTGCATGGCGAGACGCACGTATAGCACGTATATACGAAGGGACTAATGAGATCAATAGAATGCTCTCTGTTGGCATGTTGATCAAGAAGGCCATGAAAGGACATGTTGATCTTTTGGGACCGGCAATGGCAGTTCAAGATGAACTAATGGGCATTCCTTCATTTGAAACTCCAGACTATTCTGAGTTATTCTCAGAAGAAAAGGCCATGATTGCTAAACTTAAAAAAGTATTTTTAATGGTTGCCGGAGCAGGAGTTCAGAAATATGGACCTCAACTTGAAGAGCACCAACAATTGTTAATGGCAGCGTCCAATATTTTGATCGAGATCTATCTGGCTGAGTCTGCCATTTTGAGAACTGAGAAAAATGTTAAGCGTTACGGTGAGGAATCTCAAAAAGAACAAATTGCAATGTCTCAACTGTATCTCTACAACGCGGTTGATACTGTTATAAAAAATGGAAAAGAAGGCATCGTATCATTCGCGGAAGGCGATGAACAGCGTATGATGTTAATGGGATTAAAACGGTTCACAAAATATCAGAATTATCCTAATGTTGTTGAATTAAGAAATTCTATTGCAGAAAAATTAAAGGCAGAAAATAAATATTGCTTTTAAACGTTTTTTTTAGTTCACAAACAAAGTTTAGTATATAAAAGTCGCATACCTATTTGGTTGCGGCTTTTTTTATATGACCAAACTAAAAGTTATTAATTGAGGAGTATTTTCTTAGATATTTTACCAGCTTTGGTATTCAAAACCAGTATACTGGCGTCAATCTTCAAATTATTTAATCTTAATTCTTCTTTCAATGAAACTGCATTCAATCTTTTGTGATAGACCAATTGACCCAACATATTATATAATGAAAAGTCCAATAATTCTA
>CAYZKX010000290.1:0-2838 GCA_964479055.1 uncultured Flavobacteriaceae bacterium | reverse complement strand
TGTATAAGAGACAGATTTAAGGCCGATTGTAAATCCCATGGCTTTGAAAGGCTGCCCTTACCTGTAGTTTTTCCTGGAGATGTTTTATGATCACCGGGAAACACATGGAACTCTTTCTGCGACCATACAAGTATAGGTCCTACCATCAAAAAAATGAACAAAATCCGTTTCATATTGAACAACTTACAAGTTCCATACCAAAGGTTATTTATTCTCTGTAAGTCCCAGAATACTAAAGAAAAAACTAAAAAGGAATAATTGAATTCCTAATGTCAACAAAACTGTTGATGGTACTATGATCTTAATTGATTCAGTAACTAAATGGTTTCCTGAGATACCCAAATAAAGAAAAACCATCCCGATGACAAGCGACAATAATCCAACTAGAAGGCCACGTTCCAAAGTGAAGAAATGAAACAACTTATTATAGCGTTTGGTTCTTGGTATAAGTCCGTGATTAGTTGCATATATCTTAGTAAGTGCATAAAAAATGACGAATTGGAAGCCAATTAAAAATAATCCTGATGTCACTGGAAGCCAATTAACATTTGAATTATCCGATTCATTCATCAAATACAAACTGGTCATCAAACCAATTAAAGTGATTAAAATTCCCGGAATTAAGAACAACCATCGAGGGCTATACAACAATAAAAATCGAAGGTGTCTCCAGCCGTCTGGAAAGGTTCTAAGATGCGCTTTTCTACTTCGCCCAGATGGAAAAACAGTGGTTGGTACTTCTACAATCTTTAAATCAAGTAATGATGCTTTGACTACGATTTCGGAAGCAAACTCCATTCCAGTGGTTCGCAACTGCATTTTATGGTATGCTTCTTTCGTAAAACCGCGCAATCCACAATGAAAATCCCCAACCTTAGTTTTAAAAAAAAGATTTCCTACAAAGGTTAAAACTGGATTGCCTATATAGCGGTGTAAAAATGGCATAGCGTCCTTTTGTTTCTTGCCTTTAAATCGGTTTCCCATGACCAGGTCATAACCCTCATTGAGTTTGTCTACAAATTCATTTAAATTAAGAAGATCATGGCTATCATCGGTATCTGCAGTGATAATAAACTTACCGGTAGCGGCATCAATGGCTCCTCGAGAGGCATTGCCGTATCCTTTTTCTTTGACATGGACCACGACTGCACCTAATTCTCTAGCAATCTCTTGAGAACCATCGGTGCTACCATTATCACCAATAACAATCTCTCCATTGATATTGTTTTCATTCAAAAATTGTTGTGCTTTAGTAATGCACGAGCCTATGGTCTCGGCTTCATTTAAACAAGGCATGACTATAGATAGCAATACGCTCATTGGGTTACTTTTTTAGAATATCTATCCAACAATATGATCAATATGGCAAATAATATCCAATCAAAATAAAATGTATATCTATTTATGGGATGTACAACAATGGCAACGGCAATGTTATTAGCAAACATAAAGGTCAATACCAAAACGATGAATTCATAGAATACATCCTTAAATTGGATCATGCCGTATATCCCAAAACCCAATATCACTAGAAATAACACCAAGTATTTTGATGAACCAAAGGTAGTTTTAAGGTTCTTATAAAACAGACTTATCCGCTCCTTTATATGCTGATTCATCATTGAAAAAACCATACTAGCACATAGTTCATTTATAGCCACATGTTGTTCAACAATGTCCAATCCTTTTGCTTCAAAGTATTGCAGACCAATATCATGAACGCGTCTATTACATATTTGTGTGAAATTATGCTGAAACTGCTGTTGTTCATCAATGCTACTATCCATGCTTTTTTGAAGCAAATTGGCTTCTTTCAAGCTACCATGCACTTCTCGAAAATAAGTCTGTTGATCAGCGTCATCGAATATATTAACATCATTTTCCCGACTAAGAAAGAAATCGGCGCTAATAAGATGCACATAATTCATGGCGTTATTGACAAAATGGCCATGGACAACTTTGTTATATGATCGTTCTGTAATATTTGAAGCTAATGGGATACACAAAAATATTACTATGTTTTGCAATCCTATACGCCATTGTTTGTGGCGCCATGCAAACAAGATCTGAAACATCACCAAAATTGGAATTAAGACGATAAACTGGCCTCGTGCTAAAAGCAGTAAAAAAAGCCATAAAGCTAGAAGATAAAGACGCTTTATATTTGATTTGAAAAATAGGTTTATCGTTTCAGAGATAACCAGCAACAAAAGTGGATATGCTAGCGCTTCCGATAATATTTTATTGGCAACATAGTGCCAATGTACACAAGGTGCTAATAGAACAAGAAGCAGTGCTAATTGACCCCAAAGTGCTATTCTGAATTCACAGGTTATAGTCTTTAATAATTGCCTAACGGCACTGAGTACAATTAAATACTGAACAACTATTAAAGGGTATTCAAACCTAGATCCAAAAATTGAAGTGAATAGCTTTAAAAAAGAAGCGTATAATGGTGAGCGATTAAAACGCATCTCAAGAAAAGCATAGCTATCAGGATAGTAAATCGCTCCTTTAAGAATGACAAAAATTCCGATAAGAACAAAAATTGCTAAGGTTACAATTTTTTTAATGTCAAATCTGGAAGTAATGCCCATAAATAATTTGTAATTGCTTGTAAATATATGATTAAATATTGATTAGATTTGATGCAATTATGTTGTCTATTTTAATTCCAACCTATAATTATCACACCTTCCCGTTGGCCGAACAATTAGAGAAGCAAGCTTTGCAACTAAATGTGCCATTTGAAATTATTTGCGTCGACGATGGATCATTTGGCGAGATAAATATTAAAAATCAAAACATAAATACATTAACCAACGCCAAGTTTATAGA
>CAYZKX010000289.1:0-2849 GCA_964479055.1 uncultured Flavobacteriaceae bacterium | reverse complement strand
ACCCATATCAGCACGTAGGTCTCGTTTTTCGTTGTCGCTTAATTGTTTGTACTGTTTACCTTCAAACGAAATTGAACCTCCATCGAAGTCAAAAAGACCCAATAAACATTTTAAAAATACCGTCTTTCCTGATCCACTTTGACCAATTATTAAATTGGTCATGCCCTTATTAAAAGTTGTAGAAATTCCTTTTAATACGTGAGCACTACCAAATGACTTATGTAGATCCTTAACTTCAATCATTAGCCTAATAGTAAATCGGTTAACGTATAGTTCAATAAAATAATGACTACAGAAGTCCAAACAAAAGCTGTTGTACTTGCCTTTCCAACTTCAAGAGCACCACCTTTCATATAATAGCCATGATATGCAGGGATGGTGGCCAAAACAAAGGCGAATCCAAAGGTTTTTATGAACGAATAGATCATATGAAACGTGTCAAAATCAGTTTGAATTCCCAAAATATAATATTCAACTGTAGTGTATCCGCCAAATACACAGGCAGCCAATCCGCCCAACAGACCTAGAAACATTCCAATAGCAATAGAAAATGGGTATAACATCATTGCAATTACCTTTGGAAAAACCAGATAGTTCAACGAATTAATCCCCATGACTTCTAATGCGTCGATCTGCTCGGTTACCCTCATGGTTCCAATGCTTGAGGTAATAAAAGACCCAACTTTACCAGCCATAATTATGGAAGTGAAGGTTGGTGCAAATTCTAGAATGACCGACTGTCGTGTTGCAAACCCAACAAGATATTTAGGGATAATTGGATTACTGATATTTAATGCCGTTTGAATGGTAATAACACCACCAACAAAAAATGAGATAAAGGCGATAATCCCCAACGATCCGATAACAAGATCATCAATATCCTTTAAAATAAGTTGCTTCATAACAGACCATTTCGTGGGTTTACGAAACATCTCTGCTATCATTAAAAAATAATTGCCAATATTATGGAGGATCGCCATACAAAAATTTGATGCTGCTAAAGTATAAAAACTTATACTTATTTGACATTAAATTAATCGAAGTCTAACATTAAATGACGTAAATTTGAGTAGAATATAAAAATTTGATCATGAGATATATTGCATTACTGTTTTTAACTTTATTTTTTTCAACTGGTTTTGCTCAAAACAATTCATCATCCAATAAAACAAAGTTGGTCATTGGTATTGTTGTTGACCAGATGCGGTATGATTATCTAACGCGATTTGAAGATAAATATGGCGATGGCGGATTTAAACGATTAATGTATCAAGGTTTTAATTGTAAGAACAACCATTATAACTATATACCAACCTACACAGGACCAGGCCATGCTTCCATTTATACTGGAACAACACCAAAATACCATGGCATTATCTCTAACCAATGGTATGATAAAGAAACCAAAAAAGAAGTGTATTGTGCTTCCGATGACAAAGTGAGACCTGTGGGATCAGAAAGTGATGATGATAAAATGTCACCACGACGCATGCTATCGACTACATTTGCAGATGAAAACAGATTGTTTACCCAAATGCAGGGAAAATCAATTGGTATTTCTATTAAGGATAGAGGGGCAATTTTACCGGCCGGCCATACAGCCAATGCAGCGTATTGGTTTCATGGGAGTGGCATTGGGAAATGGGTCACCAGCTCTTATTATATGGAAACCTTACCTAAATGGGTGGAAGATTTTAATTCAAGGAAAAATATCGAGTCGTACCTAAAAACATGGAACACTTTATACGATATTTCAACATACACTGAAAGTGGTGAAGATCTTAACACCTATGAACGTGGTTTCGTTGGCAAGGAAACAGCAACCTTGCCTTATGACTTGAAAGCACTAAAAGACGATAATTGGGGATATAGCATAATTAAGTCATCGCCATACGGAAATACACTTACAACAGATTTTGCACTTGCGGCAATACAAGGTGAGGATCTTGGACAAGATAATATTACTGATGTGCTTACTATAAGTTATTCGAGTACAGACTATATAGGACATAATTTTGGTGTGAATTCCAAAGAAGTTCAAGACACTTACGTGCGTTTGGATAAAGATATTGAGCGCCTGTTAAATACCTTGGACACTGAGGTTGGACGTGGTGAATATGTTGTATTTCTAACGTCGGATCATGGTGCAGTAAATGTCCCATCTTATCTTCAAAGTGTTAATATTCCAGCAGGCTATACTGACAATACAAAGACTAAACAGGACTTCTCATTTTTTATGGCAACTCAATTTCTAAGTATGGATCTTGTGGAAAATGTAAGCAATAATCAAGTTTTTCTAAATCGCCAAAAACTTAAGGAATTAGATTTGGATTTAAGCACTATTCAGGATGCCATAGTGGATGAAGTCATTTCATATGCGCACATTGACAAAGCTTATTCTGCCAAAACCATGCAAACGGCCAATTTTACCCATGGAATTGAGTATTTATTGCAAAACGGCTATAACCAAAAACGTTCAGGAGATGTTTTGGTAGTTAATATTCCAGCTCATATTTCATATGATAGAACAGGTTCTACTCATGGTTCAGGATTAAACTATGATACGCATGTACCCTTACTTTTTTATGGTAATGGTATTAGACAAGGTAATACTGTAAATCGAACAGAAATTACAGATATAGCACCTACAATATCGGCCTTGTTGGGTATTAGTTTTCCTAATAGTGCAACAGGGAAAGTATTGGATTTTGTAATTGTAGATTAAGCTCGAAGAGAGTTGTTTATACTATCGATATAGTCCAAGAGATTGTCTTTACCAATACTTTTGAATAAGAGGTTAATGAATTAAGGAGTAATTTCTTCCAATAATTCCATAGACATTGTTTATA
>CAYZKX010000288.1:0-2852 GCA_964479055.1 uncultured Flavobacteriaceae bacterium | reverse complement strand
GAATTGTAGTAAATGCGCATCGACATTGGCATCAATAATATTGAGTACATAAATCCCAATAGTTATGAGCAGTGATAATTCTCTGTTACGACGTAAGGTTTTTTGCGCACGAATTAAAGCATCATCCGAAACTCGTGGGTTGGGTAATGGGTCTCCATTGATATCAGTTCCCCAAAATTCATCGGTATCAAATCCGGCCAATCTACTTTTAAATGCATCTCGGTATCTGTTGTATTCATTAGTGTTATCGACATAGAAATAGATCCCTGTTCCTAAAGCCGCATATACAATTGGTATTTTCCAGTATTTTTTATTGTAGGCCTGTCCTAATCCTGGTAAAACAGCAGAATAAAAAGCGGCTTTTGATGGTGCTAACGGATCTATTTCTGGACTCGAGATGCTATCTTCAATAACTACATTGTTCTCTACTAAAACGCCTTCATCATCAGGATTTTCTTCTTCATTCTGACTGAACGAAACGAAAGATGATAGACATATTAGCAGTACATAATACCATTTACTTTGCACTCTTCACCAATTTTATTATTCTCTTAAAATCCTCTTCTGAGTCGAATGGTATAGTAATCTTACCACCACCATTTTTACCTAAGTTAACCGTTATTTTATGCCCAAAGTAGTTTTCAAGATCTTTTATGTCTTTTTTAACGTAGCTAGGAAGTTCACGTTTTGGTGATTTTTTACGTGTTTGACCACTGTTTTGATTTCTAACCAAAAATTCCGTGTCACGTACTGATAATTTTTCCTTTAAAATTCTTTGGTAGATATCAAGTTGCAATTGTTGATCGTCAACGTTTACCAGAGCCCTACCATGACCCATGCTTATAAAGCCATCGCGCATCCCAGTTTGAATTATTGGATCAAGTTTTAGCAAACGAAGGTAGTTTGCAATCGTAGATCGCTTTTTACCTACGCGATCACTTAGTTGCTCTTGTGTAAGATCAATATCGCTAATTAAACGTTGATATGACAATGCTATTTCAATGGGATCAAGATCCTGACGTTGAATATTTTCAACCAGTGCCATTTCCAATGATTCTTGATCATTAGCTATGCGTATATATGCAGGAATTGTTGTTAATCCAACCATTTTGGAAGCCCTGTAGCGTCTTTCACCCGAAACCAGTTGATAGGTATTAAAACCAACTTTCCTTACGGTAATAGGTTGAATAACACCGAGTTCTTTGATTGAAGATGCCAATTCATGAAGGGTTTCTTCATTGAATTTTGAACGCGGTTGGAATGGATTAACCTCAATTGAAGTTATGTCTAATTCAATGATATTGCCAACAACCTGGTCTGCATTCTTATCCTTAATCGATTTAATATCGTTATCAGGGTCTTTTAAAAGAGCAGATAAGCCTCTTCCTAGTGCTTGCTTTTTAGTCGCTTTGGCCATGTTATGCTTCTATTTGGTTCTTTAAGATCAGCTCTTTTGCCAAGCTTAAATAATTAGAAGCACCTTTACTACTAACATCGTAATTAATAATACTTTCCCCAAAACTTGGTGCTTCACCCAAACGTACATTGCGTTGAATGATGGTTTTAAAAACCATGTCGTTAAAATGTTTTTGCACTTCTTCAACGACTTGGTTAGAAAGACGTAGTCTGGAATCGTACATGGTGAGTAACAAACCTTCAATATCTAGTGACTGATTATGAATCTTTTGAACACTTTTAATAGTATTTAGCAGTTTGCCTAGGCCTTCAAGAGCAAAATACTCGCATTGGATAGGAATAATAACGGCATCAGCTGCTGTTAACGCATTGAGTGTAAGTAATCCCAATGAGGGAGCGCAATCTATAATAATATAATCGTATGAATCCTTTATGCCGGCTATAGACTTTTTGAGCATGTATTCTCGTTCCTCTTTATCAACAAGCTCAATTTCAATGGCCACCAAATCAATATGTGCTGGAATGATATCGACATTAGGTGTATTGGCATCCAAAATACAATCTTCGGCTTTGGCTGTATGCTCAAGTAGTTGGTAGGTTCCTGTTGTAATGGCTTCAACTTCTACACCTAATCCTGAAGTCGCATTGGCCTGAGGATCAGCGTCAATTAGCAATACTTTTTTTTCGAGTACACCAAGTGATGCGGCTAGATTAACTGAGGTAGTAGTTTTACCAACGCCACCTTTTTGGTTGGCGATTGCTATTATTTTACCCATTAACTGATTTGGTTTTTGTCTTGTAAAAATACAACTTATTATGAGTTTTAAAAGGGTAAGTTGTTAACAAAAACGTCAACAATTCCACATGGTAGAAACGTTTTTATTTGAAGAAAATTACAATTTCAATCGATCAAAATTTCTAAGATTTTGATAGCGGTTTCACTGATTTTTGTTCCAGGACCAAATACGGCTACCGCACCGGCATCAAATAGGAACTGGTAATCCTGTTTTGGGATCACACCGCCTACAATCACCATGATGTCATCTCTTCCATATGATTTCAAACTATTGATAACCTGTGGAACCAGTGTTTTATGACCAGCAGCTAATGACGATACCCCAAGGACGTGTACATCATTTTCAACCGCCTGTTTGGCGGCTTCCTCGGGTGTTTGAAATAACGGTCCAATATCAACATCAAATCCTACGTCGGCGTAACCAGTAGCTACCACTTTGGCACCACGATCATGGCCATCCTGACCCATTTTTGCAATCATAATGCGTGGTCGGCGACCATCTTGTTCTGCAAAGATATCGGCCAGCTCCCGAGCTTTGTTAAACGAATTATCGTCCTTAATTTCTTTACTATACACTCCTGAAAAAGATTTTATTTGAGCTTTATATCGACCATAAACCACTTCCAATGCATCACTAATT
>CAYZKX010000287.1:0-2861 GCA_964479055.1 uncultured Flavobacteriaceae bacterium | reverse complement strand
GAAAATAAGATGGTCGTAATCTAATCTTGGACTTCCCAAACATCTCTGTTGTAAAATACTGTAATGTTTGTTTGAGATCAGCAAAGCTCACATCCTTATCAATGTACAAACCTTCAACCTGATGAAAGAAACAATGCGATCTTGCCGAAATGGCTTCATTCCTGTAGACACGTCCTGGTGAGATGGTTCGTATAGGTGGTTTGTTGTTCTCCATATAACGCACTTGAACCGAGCTGGTGTGTGTGCGCAATAATATATCTGGATTAGTTTGAATAAAGAAAGTGTCCTGCATATCACGAGCTGGATGGTGCTCTGGAAGATTTAATGCCGAGAAATTATGCCAATCGTCTTCAATTTCAGGACCCTCACTTACATTAAAGCCAATACGTGAAAAAATATCTATTATGTGATTTTTTACCAACGAAATGGGGTGTCGAGCTCCTAATTCAATAGGTTCTCCAGGACGTGAAAGGTCTCCATGTTTACCTTTGACTTCATTTTGCCCTTCCAACTCATTTTTGAGTGCATTGATCTTTTCTTGAGCAGTGGTCTTTAGTAGATTTATAGTTTGTCCAAACTCCTTCTTCTGTTCATTTGGCACATTTTTAAATTCGGCGAAGTACTGATTCAACAAACCTTTCTTGCCAAGAAACTTAATTCTAAAATCTTCTATTTCTTGACTCGTCTTTGCATTGAATGCCTGAGCCTCTGAGATCAATTCTTTTATTTTATCAATCATAATATCCCTCTGGAAATGATGGCAAATTTAATAATATTTAATCGATTAGTTTGGTTTCCAAAAAGTAGTTTACAATAGCCTCTTTCATAAGTACACTTTGTTCACCAGCCTTGAGATGAGGCAGTTCTTCTTTGACCTTGTAATGCGGCCAACCATCTTCATCTACAAAGTCAAATTCATAGTACCCATAGGGTTCCAATAATCGGCATATTGCAATGTGCATTAAATTCAATTTGTCATCCTTTTTATAACGTCGATGAACTTGTCCAAGTTCTTGAACACCAATTAAGTAGATTATGGCATCCAAGTCTAAGGTTTCGCCTTCAGCAAACTGCTTGGACAAATGATCCACTATGTTATCCCACCGCTGTTTTAATTGTTGGTCTCTTGCCATAACAGCCACAAATTTACAGACTAATAAAATACTATTGAAACTTTCACGTTAGTATTATAACCGCTTATATCTCTTCGTAATGATCTGAAAATTACTTCATTTTAATTAGATTTACTGAAATCTTGGTTTGTATGACTGTAATTGATATTGTTTTAGGATCGTTAATCCTATTTGGGTTAATACGAGGCTTCATGAAAGGTCTTTTTGTGGAGGTTGCTTCAATAGTTGCTTTAATCGCTGGTGTATATGGCGCAATTCACTTTAGCAGTTTTGCCGCTGAATTTTTGAGCGAACGCGTAGACTGGGCCGAAAGAACCATAAATATTGTGGCTTTTGCCATTACTTTTGTGAGCATAGTTCTAGCTATTTCATTAGCAGGAAAGGCACTTACCAAAATTGCTGATTTTGCGGCTTTAGGCATGCTCAACAAGTTTCTAGGTGGTGCTTTTGGTGCGCTAAAAATTGGGTTGATATTGAGTGTGGTGATCATGTTGTTCGCTAATATGAACAAATCCATCCCATTTGTAGATGAAGAAGCAATAAATGATTCAGTGCTTTATGAACCTGTGAGATCTCTTGCACCAATTGTATTTCCTGTAATACTTGAATCTGTTGAAGAAGGAAGTAATAGCAATGATCAAACCGCGTTGAATAATTAATTCACGCTCATGATATACTGTTTGGGTGTAGTGCCGTACTTTTTCTTGAATGCAGATATAAAATGACTCGCGGTACTATATCCAACCTGAAGACTTATTTCTGATACATTGTACTTTTTTGAAAGTAATTGTTTTCTAGCAAATTCCAATTTGTAATCCAGTAAGAAGTTGAACACGGACTCTCCATAAATGTGTTTAAATCCTTCTTTAAGTTTTGGAAGTGATAATCCTATTTGATCTGCCAATTCCTGCAGTGTTGGAGGTTCGGCCATATTTTCAATAATGATGTGTTTAGCTCTTTTTATTTTCTCCACATTAGCCTCACTGTCTAAAAAAGGGCATTTTTGTTCGTCATCGGTACTCTTTCCAAAATACAAGGTTAAGGTCTCATATACCTTTGCTTTAGTATATAGTTTTTGCATACCATTGTATTTCTGATCGTCAAAAATTTGATTTAATACCAAGATCTCAGAAGGAGATAGTAACTTATCTAAATAATACTTCTTGTCTCTGTTTTCTGCATTCAAAAAAGGTATAAGATCGGCCACCTGAGAAAAGAATGAGTGAAACAACTTAATGGTGACTATGAATACCACATACTTCCCTCTGGGATTCAAACTTAAATTGATAGGTAAACTTTGATTGGGATTGTAAAGCAATACCGATTTTTGATTGGCAACCGTCAAACTATAATGCGGGCCATAGTGCAATTGTGCGCCTTGATCCAAACAAAAATGCAATTGAATGTAATTGTTGTTAACATCCCTGTTGTAGCGGAAAATTTCTGTAGTTATATTATCTATCTTGATAACTTGAAATCCTTCCTGGATGGTCAGTTCTTTTACCATTTCGTGTAGCGTTATTTTTTTTTAATTGTTTCTTTATTCGTTATTTATAATTAGAATAAAGTTTTGCAAAGATACCTAAATTAGTACATCTTCAAGCCAAATTAGAAGTTTAATCTTAATATTTTTAGTATTTCTTTTAGCGATATTTTAAATTCTGTTGCCGCTATTACATCTATGATTCTGCTAGTAATTTTGCTTTCAAAGTAATAACACCCAATTTG
>CAYZKX010000286.1:0-2891 GCA_964479055.1 uncultured Flavobacteriaceae bacterium | reverse complement strand
GTTATTTGCCATTTCTTTATAATTATTCTTTTTGTAGCCCTTAGAGGAATTGAACCGCTCTTACCATGATGAAAACCTGGCGTACTAGCCTGTACACTAACGGGCCATTTTTATAAGGATGCAAATTTAATCGCTATGATATAAACGTGCAAGCTTTTTTAAATGGAACATTATTTCTAATGCGCCTGCAAAAATACAACTATTTTTAAATGATGCAACTACTTTATCAAAAATATATTACTCTTAAAACTGACTGTACCTAATTCAAAAATCTTACCTTATAATAACTAAATTTAGCTTATGAATTTTTATCAGAAATGGTGCCTCTATAAGGCTCAAATTAAGTTAAAAAGATTAAGTCCATTCTACACAAGTACTGCTAAAATACTTGATATTGGTAGTGGTAATGGTGCTTTGTGTTATTTACTTCAAAAAGAGGGTCTTGATATAACCGCTCTTGACATTAAGGACCATTCGGTATTTAAAGACATTTCACCTGTTATATATAATGGCAAACAATTACCATTTGAAAATGATGCTTTTGAAATTGTTCAAATAATTACCGTACTACATCACATAAAAGAACCTGAAAAAATAGTAATGGAAGCCAAACGTGTTGGTAAGAAGATCATAATTATGGAAGACATCTATGAAAACTGGATTCAAAAATGGTTGACATACGTAGCCGACAGTATCAATAATTTGGAATTCATTGGACATCCACATAGTAACAAAAGTGACCTTGAATGGAAAGGTGTTTTCAAAAAATATGACTTGAAGTTAAAAGATACCAGATATTATAATTTTTTGGCAATATTCAAGCAAGTAACTTATGTATTACGCAAATAATTAATAGGCCTTCGCAAAAAGAACACGCTCTGTTGAAGGATTTCCTGTGTAGATACATTGTCCAGATTCTTTATCAACATTATATGGTATGCACCTTATAGTAGCTTTAGTAAGTTCCTTGATTTTTTCCTCCGTTTCTGATGTACCATCCCAATGGGCCGAAATAAACCCTCCTTTTGATTCAAGTACCTGTTTGAATTCTTCAAAATCATCGACTTTAGTTATGTGTGAATCTCTAAACTTCAACGCCTTTTCATACAACTCGTTCTGAATTTGAGTCATTAATCCTTCAATCTTGTCTACCACAGCATCAGCATTGACGCTTTCTTTTGAAAGTAGATCTCGTCGCGCCAACTCTACAGTGCTATTCTCTAGGTCCTTAGGACCTATAGCGAGTCGTACCGGAACGCCTTGCAATTCGTATTGTGCAAATTTGGCACCAGGCCTATGCGTGGTGCGATCATCGTATTTAGCTGAAATTCCTCTTGTCTTTAACTGATCAATAATTGAATTGGCAAGTGTCCCTATTTGAGCCAGCTGTTCATCATTTTTATGAATTGGCACTATTACTACTTGAATAGGCGCAAGATTTGGCGGAAGCACTAGACCTTTATCGTCACTATGCGTCATGATTAATGCACCCATCAAACGAGTCGATACACCCCATGAAGTTGCCCAAACAAAGTCCTGTTTACCTTCCTTATTTGTAAATTTAACATCAAAAGCCTTTGCAAAATTCTGACCTAAAAAATGTGATGTTCCTGCCTGCAATGCTTTACCGTCTTGCATCAAAGCTTCAATACATAAGGTTTCTTCAGCTCCGGCAAATCGTTCGCTCTCAGTTTTTACACCTTTTATTACTGGAATCGCCATGAACTCTTCAGCAAACTGAGCATAAACATCGTTCATTAATTTGGTCTCGTCCCAGGCCTCTTCCTTCGTAGCATGAGCTGTATGTCCCTCTTGCCATAGAAACTCAGCAGTGCGTAAGAATAGTCGCGTACGCATTTCCCAGCGTACTACATTGGCCCATTGATTCACTAAAATTGGTAAATCCCTGTAGGATTGGATCCATCCTTTATAGGTATTCCATATGATAGCCTCACTGGTAGGTCTAACTACTAACTCTTCCTCTAATCTGGCTTCTGGATCCACGCGTAATTTACCTTCACGATCAGGATCATTTTGTAATCTGTAATGCGTTACAATGGCGCATTCTTTCGCAAATCCTTCGGCGTTCTTTTCTTCAGCTTCAAACAAGCTTTTAGGCACAAACAATGGAAAATAGGCGTTTTGATGTCCTGTTTCCTTGAACATGCGATCCAATTCGGCCTGCATCTTTTCCCATATGGCGTAACCATATGGTTTTATGACCATACAACCTCTTACAGCAGAATTTTCAGCAAGATCCGCTTTTACAACAAGTTCATTATACCATTTCGAATAATCTTCAGCTCTACTTGTAAGATTTTTACTCATAAAAACAATTTTGGCACAAATATTGTGACTATGTTAAATAAAAAAATAGTTCAGCAAAACTAACTATTTTTGTAATGTTCAACAATTAATTTTCCGAGATATGCAATCAAATAACTACTCTAGATCAAATCTGTATTTCGTTGGGATGTTGACGCTTTCATTCGTATTGGCATCTTGTGGTTCATACCAATATGCAGGTTATGAAGACGATGCGATTTACGGTACTTCAAACCAAACTCAGCAATACGTTGAAACGACTGAAAACACAAATACTTCCGAAAGTTCAGGTTATTATGAAAATTATTTTAAGGAAAAATCAGAACAATATGGAAGTGTAACTGATGACGATGTTGTATTTACTGATATCGATGCATATCAAAGCAATTATGTTGAAAATGACACCCTTTACTACAATGATTACGCTGGTTGGGGTCAAGAAAATAATGAAACCGTTGAAGTCAATGTATATGGTGGTTTTGGCATCGGCTGGGGCTGGGGCTGGAATTCACCTTACTATACAGCTTGGGGCTGGAATTATGGCTACGGCTGGGCCTACCCTGGAT
>CAYZKX010000285.1:0-2936 GCA_964479055.1 uncultured Flavobacteriaceae bacterium | reverse complement strand
TCGGACCTTTCTGTATCCCAATAACAATTAAAAGCTAGGAAATAATTGCCAATAACTTTTTCATCGATGTATTTTAAAATTGTTATTTTTATAATTTTTAGTATATAAATTCTTTAAGCTTTGTCAACGCTTTATAAGCTTCATTACCGAGAGATAATATTTATAATTGCACGAAGAAAAAGAACCTTTCTCCAAAACCAAACATTTCAAAAGCCTGATAATTTTGAGCATTGTGAATTAATCCACACACATTGGGTACAACTTTGTGGATAACTTTTGAATACTTTCTTGAAAGCCTTATACCGCTTAACTTACAGACTCATTGATTAAAAAACGATCAGTGAAATAGTAATTATTTTTATTCATGTAGCAGCCGCAATTTTAAAAAAATGCGAATTAAATTACCCCTGAGAATCCACATTTTTTGAATTAATCCACAAACCATGGGTACAACTTTGTGGATAACTTTTTAATAACTTCTACAAAGCCTTACAGGGCTTGAGATGTGGGCTTTTAGATTAAAAATTAATCGATTAGTAAGCGTGGATAAAGTTGGTTTTCTTTTGCTTATCTTGATTGAGTATTGTCAAACATGTTATCCAGATTAAGGCGATAAAAAGAGCTTATAAACTGTTAAAAACTCAATCAACAATGAGCACTTTTATCGGCCAATTCATAAATCATCCCTCCTTGCGAATCACAAGGAGGGATAATAGAAATTGGCATAATCTCTATATACTTTTAATAAATGACGGTTTTATTGACCAAGCCAAAAGGTTGTATTTTTAAAATCAACCGTGATCGGCCCATAACCATTTGTTAGTCGATATACTCCCATCTTGTAATAAGCTTCGTTATCACCACCACCATTTATTTGTTCCGTCCAAATGCGAGTATCACCATCATAAAGTTCTGCAACCTCGAATGAATCATCTCGGCCGGCAACATATGAACGAATCTCTAAGCGATAATATTTGCCAAGCTCAATTTGAACGGTGTCAAATGTGCTGTAGCCATTGCTCGCTTCTGTGGTATCCCCTTGAACACCAAAGTAATAATTGCTGCCCTCTTTACGCACTTGATAAATTGAAAATACCCCCGCAGAACCGGTTTGATCATCATGATTTTGTGCTAGCCCGATTTTATGAAAATTAGGCGTTGATGGGCTGATATTAAATTCAGTTTGCATTTGCATATAACCACTGCGGCGCTCAAACTGCCATTCTTGGCGTTGTGTTGAACTGGTGCTATCAGTCGTTATCGAGAATTGAAAAGTGCCTTGATTATTTGTTGCGCCAGAAGTGCTTGGTGTGCTGCCACTGCCGCTAGTATCTTGATGCGGTGTATTGCTAGTATCTAGTACCCATACTGAATTACCGATGGTTCCACTTGATGAAGAAGTGCTCGACGTCGTAGATGAACTGCTTGAAGTCGACGAAGAACTACTTGAAATTTCAGTATAAAGCCATTGTTGGTTTGCATTGTTGTTTGATGAATTCCATAAATAGATGCCTTGACGATTCGCGCCACCTCGATTGCCATCAATCGAGAAGCTAACTCCACGTTTTTTTAAACGGTGTGTACCACCCGCTGTGCTAATCTTTTCCCACTGCTGGTTTTGCTCAGAAGAATCACAAGAAAGCAAAATGATTGCCTGTCTACGAGCACCGCCATCACCACCATCTAAACAAAGATTAGTATTATATTTTTGGTAAGAAACAAAACCATTGCCACGATCTAACTCAACCCAATGCTGATTTATGTTGTCTAAGTTTTTGCTCCACAAATAAACTTGCTCACCTTCACCGGTGGTGGTTCTATTTCCATCAATTGAAAAACCAGTATCTCGCTTCTCGAGATTATAAACACTTTGCGCATTAGTAGTATTGACTGTATTTAAGCCGATTAAACCAAGGCCACCAATCAACGCGATCTTCTTCAAACTTGAAATCTTGAAATTCATTGAACAAACTCCTCTTAGGTTAGTAGGGTAATTAATAAAATAAGGCTTTTATTAACACGAGTAGCTCCAATCTAATCGCGCCGAATTTATTATTGACTATAAGCCTATCTATTAATTGAGAGGTGTGAATTGAAATCTAGCCCTGAATCAGAAACTGAGAAATGGGTAGCTTTCTTTGCAAGCTGATCCAGAACTAGTCAATCTCAACCATTACTTATAATTATTATGGTCATGAATTCTATTTATTTTACAAAGACAATCAAGTTATTTCGGTATTAAATTAAAAAAAGGCGGAAATTCTTTGAGAACAACTTATTTGAACAACGAATATCATTGTTACTCACAGTCATGTGCATTAATCCACAAACTCTGGGTACAACTTTGTGGATAACTTTTGGATAGTTTTGGGGAGGGCTTATATAGCGGTAGATAAACCCTTATTGATCAAAATTTAAGCGGGAAACAAATACAATCAAATATTAGAAATAATTTACTCGATACCATCCCACACTAACAAAATTGGCAAACCATCATCTACACAAAATTCTCGAGCAATCAGTTCCGCAGAGTCAATAACATCATAACCACCAATAAAGCTATTACTTAAATTGCTCCAAATACGAACTTTACCAGCCTCTAACAACCCAGCAACAATTGAATCAATATCAAAGGTTGTTATCCTTCCCTCACTTGAAATTACGTATTTATTTAAATCCTCATTGCGTTCTAGAGGGAGATCTAATTTTATACTTTCTAAAAGTTTATCTGTGGCATAGGATAAAAAACCAATCTTTTCAAACTCTGTTGACAATATATCTTCTGGTTTAATACTTAACATATACAACTTATCAATACCTCAATAATAAAAGGAATTCCTATCGTTACTTCCGTTTTTCAGTGTAATTGTTTTTATGATATTGGTTTCTTGATAATTCCGCCAGGGTTCGTAAGAAACATCGACATCTTTAGAGCC
>CAYZKX010000284.1:0-2959 GCA_964479055.1 uncultured Flavobacteriaceae bacterium | reverse complement strand
GGTTATTTCAAATAACATTTCCTCTTTTTATTTAACAGGTCAAACGATGAATCTAGAAATTGGCTTTTTTTCGGGTACTGGGCGATTTGAAGGCGCAACGTTTGAAGCGCAACATATCAATGTTTTTCATCGCGGGAGTAATGACATGATTGTTAATCCACAACAATCGCTCACAGGTGAATTACGAGGAACAGGTAACTTAATTAGCTTATCACAACCCCCTTTGGTCAATGTTGAACAATTCTACACTGGTGAACTCATTTTTCAGGATTAGAACTTGCCGTTAGCGCTCTAAAGAGTTCTTCTAAAGTTGAATTCTTAGTATGCAGTTCTAAAATTTTGAGTTCGTTGGTTTGCGCAAAATCAAATACATAGGATCGCATATCATCTGTACTCTTAAAAGACAATTCATAAACAAAATTACCTTTTTGGGATACCGAATTTAGATGAGGCAAAGTTTGTAGTAATTCCAAAGGTACTTCATTATCAAATTCAACATTAATAATTTGTTCTGATTGATGCCTAAGTTCACTAATGCTTTGATCGGCCACTATTTCACCTTTATTAATAATGATCACCCTATCACACATGGCTTCAACTTCTTGCATGATATGCGTAGACAAAAAAACAGTTTTTGTTTTACCAATTGATTTTATCAGATTTCTTATTTCTACCAATTGGTTCGGATCTAATCCAGTGGTTGGTTCATCCAAAATAAGTACTTCAGGATCATGCAGTAGAGCATTAGCCAATCCTACACGTTGCCTGTAACCTTTTGAAAGCTGTCCTATTTTTTTATGTGATTCTGGCGATAACCCTGTCTGCTCAATAACTTCGTTGATTCGTTCAATATCAATATTATAAACCTTGGCATTGAATGACAAATACTCCTTTACATACATGTCCAAATAAAGTGGGTTATGTTCCGGCAGATACCCAACACTTTGTTGTACTTCTTGAGCAGACTTTTGAACCGAAAATCCATTGACAATGGCTTGGCCACTAGTAGAAGTTATATAGGTTGTTAGGATTTTCATCATTGTAGATTTACCTGCTCCATTTGGCCCTAAAAAACCAACAATTTCTGGAGATTTTACCTCAAAGCTGACTTCATTTAGAGCTTTTTGGCTTCCGTAAATCTTTGAGACTTTATCAACTATAATAGACATATTAATCAAGATTTGCGTAAAAATAGGGATTTCATAAAACTAAGCAATCAAAATAATGGTGTAAGCATTTTGTTTTATCAATTTATTATTTACTTTAGCCATTGTAATTATGAAAACAGTATTTACAAACACATATTATAGCTGGTTTTACTTCTTTTTTAAAAAATGAAGCGAGACATGATATGTTGTATTTACAATTAAATGATATAGTAGTCTCGAAATAAATCGGGACTTTTTTTTTATGATAAATTCAGTTGCAATACAGGGGGTTAAGGGCTCATTTCATCATATTGTGTCTAAGGCTTACTTCAACGGCTCGATAAATATTAAAGAGTGTTTGACCTTTGACAAAGCCGTTGGTAGCTTGATTAATGGAGAAACGGATGCTGTAATAATGGCTATTGAGAATTCGATTGCAGGTTCAATTATTCCCAATTATGCATTGATTGATGCCCATGAGCTCAAAATAGTAGGTGAATATTTTTTGGATGTGCAACACCATCTTATGGCGCTTTCAGGGCAAACCATAAACGATATTGAAGAGGTTTACTCACACCCAATGGCCTTGTTGCAGTGTAAAGAATTCTTTAAAGCATTCCCACATATTAAACTAATAGAAGATAAGGATACGGCCGAAATCGCAATGCGCATACAAAAGACTGAGACTAAAAATGTGGCGGCTATCGCGAGTGCACTAGCTGCTGATATATATCAATTGGAAATCCTTGCAGAAAGCATACAAACTATCAAGCATAACGAAACAAGATTTGTAATAGTTAAGAGAGAAGCGGAAGATTATTTAGATCATGAGATCAATAAAGCTTCAATTCGATTTGAATTGGATCATAAACGGGGGAGTTTGGCCGCCATTCTCAATGTAATGAGTGATTGCAAATTAAACTTGACCAAAATTCAATCGCTTCCCAAGATAAATACACCGTGGAAATATGCCTTTTTTGTTGATCTAACCTTTGATAACTTTGCAGATTATAAAAAGGCGATGTCCATAGTCAATATTATGGCACAGGAATTCAAGGTTTTAGGCGAATATAAAAATGCGAGAATATGATACGAGGCGCTAGCAGACTACAAAGTGTTGAAGAGTATTACTTCTCTAAAAAATTGAGAGAGATTAGTCTCTTGATGGAGAGTGGTAAACCTATAATCAATTTAGGCGTTGGGAGTCCAGATTTGCAACCACCCCAAAAAGTAATTTCTGCACTTACTGAAAGCCTGACAGAACCAAATGCTCATAAATACCAAAGTTATCAAGGCTTAACTGAGTTGAGAGAGGCTCTAGCAACATTTTATAAAGAACATTTTAATGTTCATGTAAGTCCTAAAACTGAAGTGTTGCCATTGATGGGTAGTAAAGAAGGCATTATGCATATTTCACTTGCATTTTTGAATCCGGGAGATGAAGTCCTAATCCCTAATCCTGGGTATCCCACATATGCTTCGGTGACCAAACTGGTAGGTGCTATCCCAAAATTTTACGAGCTCACTGAAGAATTCAATTGGTTGCCAGATTTGTCCTTACTTGAAGATTTGGATCTTTCCAAGGTTAAACTAATGTGGTTGAATTACCCACATATGCCAACTGGAGCACATGCTAATTATAAATTTTATGAAGAACTTGTTGCTTTTGCAAAGCGTCACGATATACTGGTTGTTAATGACAATCCGTACAGTTTTATATTAAATGATTCGCCCAGAAGTATTTTGAGCGTAACAGGAGCAAAAGACAATTGCTTGGAATTAAATTCATTGAGTAAGACTTTTAATATAGC
>CAYZKX010000283.1:0-2978 GCA_964479055.1 uncultured Flavobacteriaceae bacterium | reverse complement strand
TACTGTCCATTGGATTTTAAGTCCAACGTGTCTACCAATTCCACCACTTCTGCATGGACTTACTTAAAAGTAGAGCGAAAGACGGGATTTGAACCCGCGACCCTCACCTTGGCAAGGTGATGCTCTACCCCTGAGCTACTTTCGCAATTCAATTCACAATTTCTCAATTGCGGACTGCAAATTTAAAACAAATATACTAACTGCAAAGGGTTTTTATTAAAAAGAACGAGCGTCAAGCCCTTTTCTTTTTTTGAAGCATCCGCTTGATTTCATTCAACTTCATTAAGGCTTCCACAGGTGTTAAAGTATTGATATCAAGATGCAATATCTCATCTTTTATTTCTTCAAGAAGCGGATCGTCCAAGTTTATGAAACTTAGCTGCATGTCATTAGTGACCGCTTTCAAGTTATCG
Organism: uncultured Flavobacteriaceae bacterium; assembly: GCA_964479055.1. Classification (GTDB taxonomy): domain Bacteria; phylum Bacteroidota; class Bacteroidia; order Flavobacteriales; family Flavobacteriaceae; genus CAYZKX01. The sequence continues at coordinate 2,565 of CAYZKX010000283.1, read as the reverse complement.
GTCAATTCTTCACTTGAGTGTGACTTCTCCAATCGTTTCATGATTTTTGTCGCTCGATGAATGACCTGCTGTGGCATCCCAGCCATTTTGGCCACATGAATTCCAAAACTGTGCTCGCTACCACCTTCAATCAATTTACGTAAAAACACCACTTTGTCTTTTAACTCCTTAACCTGAACATTATAATTTTTAATGCGTTCAAAGGTTTCGGTCATTTCGTTGAGTTCATGATAGTGCGTTGCAAACAATGTTTTTGCACGTGAAGGATGCTCGTGTAAATATTCACTGATCGCCCAGGCAATGGAAATACCATCATAAGTACTGGTGCCTCGTCCTATTTCGTCTAATAGAATTAAGCTACGTTCAGAAACATTATTTAAGATAGAAGCGGTTTCGTTCATTTCAACCATAAAGGTCGATTCGCCCATTGAAATGTTATCACTAGCCCCAACGCGAGTAAAGATCTTGTCGACCAAACCTATACGAGCTGTTTTAGCAGGAACAAAACTACCAATCTGTGCCAATAGAACAATCAAAGCAGTTTGCCTCAATATGGCCGATTTACCCGACATATTTGGTCCAGTGATCATGATGATCTGTTGGGTCTCTCTATCGAGGTAAAGATCATTGGCAATATAACTCTCGCCTAAAGGCAGCTGCCTTTCTATTACTGGATGTCGTCCATCTTTTATATCCAATTCAAAAGACTCATCCATATCTGGTTTATTGTAATGATGCTGTTTTGCTAAACTGGCAAATCCAGATAAACAATCCAATTGTGCAATAAGCGAGGCGTTTTTTTGTACAGCAGCAATGTAGTTATGCATCCAACTCACTAACTCAGAGAATAACTGTTGCTCAATAGTGAGTATGCGTTCTTCGGCACCTAGAATTTTTGATTCGTATTCTTTGAGTTCTTCGGTGATATAGCGCTCAGCATTGACTAAAGTTTGTTTTCGTATCCAAGAATCTGGCACCTTTTCTTTATGTGTATTGCGCACTTCAATGTAATACCCAAAGACATTATTTGATGCAATTTTTAATGATGGTATTCCTGTGGCTTCGCTCTCACGTTCTAGCATTTTATCCAAATAGTCCTTACCCGAGAAAGCCAGCTGACGTAACTCTTTTAATTCTATTGAGAAATCAGAGGAAATGGTATTGCCTTTTAAAACATTAACTGGCGCATCTTCAATTAATGTTTCTTTTATGCGCTCTCTAAGTGAATCACACAAATCAAGTTGCTCTCCTATTTGCACCAAAGCGGGATGATTGCTTTTTAATGCTTCTGCCTGTAATGGTACAATGGCTTCTAGAGAATTCTTTAGATGAATTACTTCTCTGGGGTTGATTTTTGAAGTTGCTACTTTAGATATCAGGCGTTCCAGATCACTCATTTGTTTGATCTGCTGTTGAAACCGCTGTAATGGTATTTCATTTTTAACTAAATAGGATACTATATCATGACGTTCTTTTATTTTGTCTACCGATTTAAGTGGTAGTGCCAACCAGCGTTTTAATAAACGTCCGCCCATAGGCGAGGTGGTTTTATCGATAATATCGATCAAAGTCACGGCATTGGTATTGGTGGACTGATACAGTTCAAGGTTTTTAATGGTGAATTTATCCATCCATACATATGCGTCTTCAGCCAGGCGTTTAATAGCCGTAATATGGTCTAATTTATGATGTTGCGTTTGTGCCAGGTAATGTAAGACAGATCCTGAGGCAACAATGCCTTCAAAGAGATCTTGAATACCAAATCCCTTTAGTGTGGTTGTTTTAAAATGATTACATAAGGTTTCATTGGCATAGTCGTCTTGATATACCCAATCTTCTAGATAAAAGGTGTGGAAACCAGAGCCAAAGGTCGCGTCGAACTGCGACCGTTTCTGTTTTTCAATTAGAATCTCACGCGGTTGAAAGTTTTGAAGAAGCTTATCTACGTATTCCGCGTTTCCCTGAGAGGTCAAAAACTCACCTGTTGAAATATCCAAAAAAGCGACACCAATATATTTCCCAAAATAAATCGACGCTAAGAAATTATTGGATTTTGCCTGAAGTACCTCATCATTTAATGCTACTCCTGGAGTAACTAGTTCAGTAACGCCTCTTTTAACGATCGTTTTAGTTTGCTTTGGATCTTCCAATTGATCACATATGGCGACACGCTCACCAGCTTTCACTAATTTGGGCAAATACGTATTTAATGAATGATGCGGAAATCCTGCCAATTCGGTTTCACTATCACTTCCAGCACCACGTTTGGTAAGAATAATACCAAGAATTTTTGCGGCTTTAACGGCGTCACTCCCAAAAGTCTCATAAAAGTCACCCACACGAAACAACAACAGCGCATCAGGATACTTCGCCTTGATGGCATTATATTGTTTCATTAAAGGTGTTACCTTTTTACTTTTGGTGGCCACTAAAAAACTGCGTTTTAAATCTTATTTTTGTTCAATTATTCTTGAAAAATAGCAAGAATGCTAATGTAACTATTATTTGATTTTTTAGAAAGTCTACTAACATTAAGTTATTTACAATTTCAGGGTCATATATGCG
>CAYZKX010000282.1:0-2993 GCA_964479055.1 uncultured Flavobacteriaceae bacterium | reverse complement strand
CAATAATATGAGTAATAAAATAAAGTTCATAGAACCTCCCCCTCCAGAGCTAGAGGAACCATTATTAGAATTAGAGCCACCTCCAGTCGTATTATTCACTACTTGAATAGTAATTGAGTAATTAGTACTAGAAACTTCATCAGAAACCACAATCTGGATTTGATAAGTTCCTATATCCGCACCAGTGGCACTCCCTGATACTAATTGAGTGTTGGCATCAAATGATAACCATGATGGTAGGTTGCTAACCTCTACATTAACTGTCTCACTATCTGGGTCAACTATATTCAATTGCAGTGAATAAGAATTACCAACATTAACAGTCTGCGTATTTGAGGGAATGTTACTTATGATAGGCTCAATGTTTTCTTCAACAACAATAATAATTTCTGTAGGCACCTCTACTTTGCCATCAGACAAAGTTAATGAAACTACATTATTGCCAAGATTACTCCCACTAGGTGTACCGCTCAGAGAAAAGTTCGTTTCATCAAAACTTAACCACTCAGGCTTGTTATCGATTCTGGCAGTCACATTATCATCGTCATCATCAACAATTTCTATAGAGTAACTAAATGCTTGGCCTTCTCTAGCACTAGTAGTGTTATTTATCAGACTTGGAAGATTGTTGCTGATAAATAAAATGTTAGCACCACCACGGGATGAAAAATAATCTAACTGACCGTCATTATTATAATCTGAAATAGATACTGATGTGGTTATCAAGTCGGGAAACGTGAGCCCTAACGTTTCGAAGTTTGCAGTGCCATCATTTATTAAGATGGTATCGTCATACCATTCTGTTAAGAATAAATCTAAATCACCATCATTATCATGGTCGAAACATTTGAAATTTTTAACAAAATTACCCTCGGTTAATAGGATATTTTCAAACTGATAATTGCCCTTATTGAGCCATACTTCTCCTTGATTAAATTGAAAGCCATAACCAACAAGAATTTCATCCAACTGATCACCGTTTAAATCACAAGTGGTAATTGTTGCTGAGCCAAAAATTGGTAAATTTGTGGTAACAGGAGAAAAAGTACCTGTACCATCATTAACTTGAATTGATAAATAGTCTGAAAAAATTGCATCTAGATCACCATCATTATCAATATCAGATAGAGAAACACTTCTTGCACTTCCTTGAAGGTTTTCTGTTTGAATACTATCTAAAATGATTTGACCTTGTTCAAAAGAAGCGGTGCCATCATTTAGCCAAACACTTGATCCGCCTGATGATTTTCCTGCAATCACTATATCTAGATCACCGTCTGCATCAACATCACCCGTAACAGCACCGTAAGCTTCTTTTATTGATGTATAAACATTGTCAATCGTGAAAATACCACTGCCATCGTTTTTCCACATTACAAAGTTGCTGAACTGCACATCGATAATGTCTATATCATCATCATTATCAAAATCAGCAATTAAACCGGTATAACCACCACCTCCACCGAGTCTTTGCTGGCTATCAACGAATACGCCATCTCCATCATTGAACCATATAAGATTTGCCGAGCCATCATTAACCTCAAGAATGTCAATATCACCATCCTTGTCGAAGTCTTCACTGAGGATTAATGCTGTAGTCGAACCACCTAAGTTTTGATTTGATGCTGTGTATACATTGCGTTCATTATTAAACCAAAGCCTATTGGTACCTTCATTAACAACAAAAATATCCTCAAGTCCATCATTGTTATAGTCACCGATGCTAACGCCTTGGCTATTATTCGAATCAAAATTATTTTCAACTTGAGTGAATAGTGCATTACCATCATTCAACCATAGAGTATCGGGAGCTCCTCGTGTTGGACTCATTGATGTTTCTGCATCTACTATGTCGTTAGCCAAAAAGATATCTAAGTCTCCATCTCCATCAGCATCCGTAGTTGTTATTTGACTTGTGCTAAAAGCTGGAATTATCTGTTCAGACATACTAAACGTGTTGCCTGAAGAATTATTGAGCACAAAAACGCCTGTCGAAAAATTAGCAGACCCTCTTACATTTGTTGAAATAACTATCTCTGGGTACCCATCGCCTGTTAAATCCTCAGCAATAACATCAGATATCCTGTTCAATCGTTCGGGAAACAGATATGTGTAAGATAGTACATAGTTATTATCTTGATCTTTCGTCCATACTTCACTCTGTCCAGTAGTGAGAATAATTACTTCATCAATCCCATTTTGATCAATATCCGCAACCACCAAGTTTTGTATATATGTTCTTAAATCTGAATTATCCTCAGAGGTATATTTCAAAGTCGCAGAAGCTTTCTCGAATGTTCCATCTTGATTATTCTGAAAAATGAAACGTCCATCTGAATCGACAAAGTCAAAAATAATATCTAGAAAACCATCATTGTTAAAATCGATAAATTGCGATTGACTTCCACTACCAATCAAAAATTCCGTCACCGGAGAGAACACAGCATTTCCATTGTTTAGAAAAAGTCTAGGATTACCTAGTCTATAAGTAATCAATACATCTAAATAAGTATCATTATTATAGTCAAAAAGAGAAATAGAATTAGTTACGCTAGAAGAGAAAGCATTATCTATTATGGGAAATTCTAATTGTGGTGTAAAAATTCCATTACCATCATTTAGCCATACAAAGTCTGCTAGGTATTCTGATCCAATGATCACATCAATATCACCGTCGTTATCAAGATCCCCGCTAGCTATTTCGCTATAACTATTTAAATCAATCTCAAATACTGTTGGAACTAATACTTGGATGCTAGAACCACTGAGAGAAAGTGAAGTTATGATACAAAGAAGCAGAATATAAATCCTTTTCATGATTATCCTTAAAATTAACTTAAACTACTGAATAATGGAGAGATTGTCTTTTAATAAGACACATACATTCGAATCAATTTTCCTGTATTCAAACGAGTAATTAGGTAGCCTTCACAATGCTTAACGAAACGGAGGCATACCGCCACCAGGAGGCATTCCACCGCCACCCATCATGC
>CAYZKX010000281.1:0-3013 GCA_964479055.1 uncultured Flavobacteriaceae bacterium | reverse complement strand
AATCGCGATTTTGAAAATTATTCGTCCTTGTTTCAGTTAATGGAGTCTTTAGTTCAAGGCCCTGATCTATTGATCTATTTAAGAAGTTCCATTCCTAACTTGGTCAAGCAAATACACAAACGTGGCCGCGACTATGAGAATACCATTAGTATTGACTACTTAAGTCGTTTAAATGAACGCTACGAAGCATGGATCGCAACCTACGAAAAAGGTAAATTACTTATAATTGATGTTGATGATCTGGATTTTGTTGACATTCCAGAAGACTTAGGTAGCGTCATAAATAGAATTGACGCTGAAATTCACGGTCTTTTCTAAACCATTTTAAGCATCATACTGCTCATTTTCACCACATTTTAGAAAAATAACTAACTTGGTATTTGTTAAATCTCTTTCATTTACGGCTATATTAAGCTAAATTGGAAGTAAAATAAAATAGTTGTCTTAGGTTGACATTTTGATTCTGTAAATGTTTACAAGAATTTACTCAGATATCATTTTTAAGTGGTTATTTTATTGCAAATAAAAGCTATGAAATTATTTAAGAACCTTTTTTTACTGTCTTTAGTGATCATGATCTCTTCGTGTTCCAAGGACATTACATTTGACTCTCCTGTTCAAGCCGAATTACGAGGCACCTGGATACCGTTATTGTACACCTATGAAGGACATACTACCATAACTGGCAATGAGAGCTTTGAATCTCAAACTTTCTCTGGATTTGGTTGGGAAATGAACTTTCAAATGGAATTTGGTGAAAACCCAAATAGTTACTCGTTAATAGGTACCTACTTTTTGGACCATTCAGTAACCAATGATCAGGGACAGTTTTATATTCTTACTACATATAATGTAATTGATGATCAAGGATCTTGGTCCATGGCCAGCAATGATGTTTCAGTAATGGTTGATGATGTGACTACTGTAATGACCATATCAGAATTAACGGAGACTTCCCTTATCTTAAGAATAAGTACAACCTCTTCGGAGATTGCGAGTGATAATGTGACTACTACTGAAACTTCGATTAACGAAGAATACGTTTTACAACGATTATAAAAACAACTAGAAAATAAAAAAGCCACACTGTAGTGTGGCTTTTTCAATTATTACAATTGCGAATTAATTCTCGCTTGTCTCATCTGTTTCTTCGACTTCCTTAATAACCTTCTTTTTCATTTTAGTTTTCACCTCATCTCCCTTTAAGGCATCTATTTTGGACTTCACCTCTTCTTCGGTTCCTTCAAAGGTTTGCTCGCTTGTTGATTCAACACCATTTTCTGTTGTGGTAGTAGTAACTAAGGCCTTTACAGTACCATCTTCATTCTTGGTCATTTCAACTTTAACCTCTTTTCCATTACTTTCAACTTCAGCACCTTCACCATGCTCAACATGAATTCCATCTGATTTTAGCTTATCAAGTTCAGCTTTTACTTCTTCTTCAGTACCTTCGATAACCGCTTCATCAGTCATCTCTTCTCCATCAGTCGTAGTAGTTGTAGTTACAGTTGCTTTTACCGTTCCATCATCATTAGACTCCATACTAACATTAACTTCTTTTGAAATCTCCTGTACCTCATTAAGAGCATAAGCAGTTGCCGTATCAGATGATAAAGCAATACTAGGTGCTATCACTAAAGCCACAACCGACATTAATTTTAATAGAATATTCAATGAAGGTCCTGAGGTATCTTTAAACGGATCACCAACAGTATCACCCACTACTGCCGCTTTATGTGCGTCTGTTCCTTTACGACCTTCTTCCTCAATCATTTTCTTTGCATTATCCCAAGCACCACCAGCATTAGATTGGAATATGGCCATAAGCACACCACAGGTTGTAACACCTGCAAGTAATCCACCTAACATCTCAGCGCCACCAATAAAACCAACGGCTACTGGAACAACTATAGCTAAAACTCCTGGAATTACCATTTCCTTAATGGAAGCGGTAGTCGAGATCTCAACACATTTGTCGTATTCTGCTACACCATTTGCAGCATCAAATATTTTTCGCTCTTCTTCAGAAGCCTTGGACATATCTGAATCGTGCTTACGCATCACTTCAAGGGCAGCCTTTAGTGCCGGAATATCTCTAAATTGGCGACGTACTTCTTCAATCATCGCCATAGCAGCGCGACCTACAGCATTCATTGATAATGCAGAAAAAACAAATGGTAACATACCACCTACTAGCAATCCAGCCATGATCTTAGGCTGAGACACATCAATTGCAGTTACACCAGCTGTTTTCATAAAAGCAGCAAATAAAGCTAAGGCTGTAAGTGCTGCAGAAGCAATTGCAAATCCTTTACCAATCGCAGCAGTAGTATTTCCTACAGCGTCTAATTTATCAGTACGCTCGCGTACTTCACTAGGTAACTCAGCCATCTCGGCAATTCCTCCAGCATTATCTGATATTGGTCCATAGGCATCAACTGCAAGTTGAATCCCAGTATTAGCAAGCATTCCAACAGCAGCAATTGCAATACCATATAGGCCAGCAAAATGATGTGACACCAAAATGGCACCAGCAATTAGAATAATTGGAATGGCTGTAGACATCATACCTACACCTAAACCTGCAATAATATTTGTAGCCGAACCGGTTTCCGATTGACGAACAATTGAAGATACTGGTTTTGTACCTGTACCTGTATAATATTCTGTGACTTTACCCACGGCTAATCCTGCAACTAAACCTGCGATAGTGGCATAAAAGACTCCCATAGCACCAAATGGCAGGCCATCAATTTCAGCTGGAATAAAATTCGTGATTAAAAAATAGGACGCCACAAGCATTAAACCGGCAGATCCAAATTCTCCAATATTCAATGCTTTATGTGGAGATCCACCTTCTTTTACACGAACAAAGAATGTTCCTATTATTGACATTATAATACCAACTGCAGCTAATGCTAGTGGTAAATAAACCGCGCCTAAACCTTCAAATCCTGGTGTTACAATAAGTGCTCCTAGTACCATAGTACCAATGATTGAACCTACATACGAT
>CAYZKX010000280.1:0-3032 GCA_964479055.1 uncultured Flavobacteriaceae bacterium | reverse complement strand
AAGATCACGCACCCAGTCCTGTCGAAATGTTGCTACATGCACTAGTTTCGAGTTTAACTGCAACACTTATTACGCATGCCACCAAACAAGGATTTACCATACAAAGTATGGAGTCTTCCATTGATGGCTGTTTGGATTTACAAGGATTTTTAGGATTGGATAACGAAGTGCGTAAGGGCTATAAATGCTTAAATATTGCGTTCAAAGTAAAATCGGATGTCACTGCCGAGAAATTAGAACAATTTACGCGATATTCACCTGTTTTAGACGCCCTTATTAATCCAACACCAGTGAATATAACTTTCAAAAACGAACAATTAAATCAATAATCTATAAAACAATCAATTAAGATGAACTCAAACAAAGACAACAACTCAAGAAGAAAATTTTTAGGTGCGCTAGCTTTAGGTGCTACAGCCAGTACAATTTCTATGCTCGCTAATCCTATTTTTGCTAAGATGCCCTCATTTGATAATTCCAAAATTTCAGGTTTGGACAGCTGGTTCAAAACTGGCATCAAAGGTAAATATCGCATTGTATATGACGGATCAATGCCACATTTTGGTTTACCTGTATTGTGGAATTATGCATTTTATGCAACCAATAATGCAACGGGAGCAAGTGATGATGACATCACAGCAATGACAGTGTTTAGACATCGTGCTATTCCTTTTGCATTTGAAGATCGTTTATGGAAAAAATACAAGTTGGGCGAGTTTTTCAATATAACTGATAACTACACCAACAAACCAGCAACACACAATCTTTATAATGAACCTAGAGATAAGGATTTTCCAGTTGCAGGAGTCGATGGAATCAAAAAACTTCAAGCACGTGGAGCCATGTTTTGTGTTTGTGACCTCGCAGCAAAGGTATATGGAGGCAAATTGGCCGAAAAATATGGGCTGGATGCCACTGAGGTTTATAACGATCTAACTAGTGGTCTACTTCCTGGAGTTAAACTAGTTCCATCTGGCGTTTGGGCGCTGGGTCGTGCACAAGATAATGGATGCGGATATATTTTCGCAGGCGAATAGATGATGATCGTATGAATTTTTGAATTAAAGTGCTTCCAGTCATCTTTGATTGATAGTTAAGTTTGATTTTGGAGGCACTTACCTTAAAACTATAATTATGAAAACCTTATTAATATCATTATTCAGTTTAATCTTTCTATTTAATCTCCAGGCTCAGGAGCCAATGAAAGTTGTTTTTGATGTGACATCAAAAAGCACTGCTATCCAGGAGGCTGCAGTAAGACATCTCACTATTATGAGTCGTGACTACAAAGATTCGCAATTTGAAATGGTTGTCTATAGCGGGGCCTTGAACATGCTTCTAAAGTCTAAATCTACTGTAGCCAAACAAGTAGAGGCATTAGCTAAGAATAACAATGTAACCATCGTTGCTTGTGAAATGACCATGAATCGCTACAAGGTCACTTTAGACGATATGATTGCCGGAACAGGAAGTGTTCACAATGGGATTACCGAAGTGGTAGTAAAACAACAACAAGGCTGGAGTTACATTAAAGAAGCGCAGTAGAATTCTATTAGAAGTAACAATGATATATAAACATCATTTATAAGTCATTTACGCCAAAAATAATTTTGACAATTGGACCCTAAATAATATATAATGACATCAAAAAAACGAATAGAACGGATTAAAAGCCAAGGCTATTTTAATCACACCGACTACGAAATTACCAAGCTCGCGTTTGGTAATAGATTCGCATATATTTTGTGCACTACTATTTTAATAATCGCAGTGAGTACAGCGAGTATTACATTACTTTCAATAATGGGAATCATAGCATTCTTGGGTGTCATTTTACCTTATCATCCTTTTGATTACATATACAATGGTATTTTACGACATAAAATGTTACTTCCAAAGCTTCCACCACGGTCATCTCAACTCAAATTTGCATGTTCAATAGCAACAATCTTTATATTAACAACGACCATATTGTTCAATGCAGGACATACTATTGCCGCTTATAGTGTTGGGAGTTGTTTGTTAGCTTCAGCCATATTGGTAAGCACAACTGATATATGTTTACCATCAATTGTATATAACAGATTTAACACTTCAAAATAGTTTAGTTTGGAATATTTAATTTGAGATTCTTTTTGATCAATTCAGCTCTCTCCAAATTATAAATACGGCCATAACTAAAACAAAATAACCAAAAGCTTTCTTTAGTTTTTTACCTTCAATAAAATTATTGAGCCAGATGCCTAAAAAAATGCCAACTATAGAAATTGATGTAAAAATTAACAAGAAAGGCCAATCAATGTCTAAGTTTTGAATGTCGCCCGTAAATCCAATAAGTGATTTAATGGCAATGATCATCAATGATGTAGCTACTGCCGTTTTCATGGGTAATTTAGCCATTATCACCAATGCAGGTATAATCAAAAATCCTCCTCCTGCTCCAACAATACCAGTCAATATACCTACTACAAAGCCATCTATGATGATCAATGGATAATTGAATTTTAAAGCGTCTTGGATACTACTATTTTTATCTCCTTTCTTATTACGAATCATGGAGATCGAAGCTAACAACATAATGATCGCAAAGAAAACCATAATACCAATGTCTTTGGTAACCAAAACTGATCCGATCGTAAAAAGATCATCAGGAATTGCAGGCATTAAATATTTTCGTGTCAAATAAACTGCAATAAAGGATGGAATAACAAAAACAATTCCCGTCTTATAATCAACTATGCCCTTTTGAATATTCTTTATAGTTCCTACAAGTGCTGTACTACCTACAACAAATAAAGAATAAGCCGTTGCAGTAACTGGATTGATGTAGAATAAATAAGCTAAAATTGGAACTGTTAAAATGGAACCACCTCCGCCAATAAGGCCCAGTACAAGACCTATGCAAAGGGCGCCAACGTATCCTAAAATTTGAATTAATTCCACCTAAGCTTTTACGATTGATTCATACAATATCTCAATAGGATGTACTGCTGTGCGCAAAGTTCCATCTTTTATTTGATGTCTGCAACTGG
>CAYZKX010000279.1:0-3036 GCA_964479055.1 uncultured Flavobacteriaceae bacterium | reverse complement strand
ATCTAATATTCTCAAAATTCTACTTATTTTCACAGCACCTTTAAACAGGAGTTTTAATGCGATCAATCCAATCTCTAGATACAACTATTCATTTCAATAATTCTTGCTATCAAGCCTTGAGTACCCATTTAGAATTAAATAATTATTCTAAAATATTTATTCTAGTCGATCAGAACACAAACAAGGCTTGTCTTGATGAATTCACTCAACATTTAGCGCATAAATATGCATTCCAACATTTTGAAATCCCTGCAGGTGAACATGCTAAAACCATAGAGACCTGTCAATGGGTATGGAATGAACTTTCACGTTGTGATGCCGATAGAAAATCATTATTGATCAATCTTGGAGGTGGTGTAGTTACTGATCTAGGAGCATTTGTAGCTTCTACATTTAAGCGTGGCATCTCATTTATTAACGTGCCTACGTCCCTACTGGCAATGGTAGATGCATCAGTAGGTGGAAAAACAGGAGTAGATTTGGGCAATTTGAAAAATCAGATTGGAACCATTAGCCTTCCGCAAATGGTATTGATAGATACGTCGTTTTTAAAATCATTACCTGAGGCGCACTTTAGATCTGGTTTAGCCGAAATGCTTAAACACGGCTTAATCACAGAAAAGGCTTATTGGCATGATGTGATCTCAAGTGTATCGAGTAATTTCACGACTATTGATGCTTTGATCTACCAATCGGTGCATATCAAAAATGATGTAGTAACTACAGACCCTTATGAGGATGGACTGCGCAAGACATTGAATTATGGACACACCTTGGGGCATGCCATAGAATCGTATTTTTTAAACCATCCTAAAAAGCAAGAACTTCTCCATGGTGAAGCTATTGCCATTGGTATGGTGCTAGAAACTTATTTATCTCAGAAATTGACCAATTTCCCTCCACAGGAAGCCGTTGAAGTCAAAGCAGCATTCTATAATATATTTGGCAAAATTGAATTTAATAATGATGATATTAACGCCATAATTGAGCTGTTAAAATTTGATAAAAAGAACAGTTACGGCAATATAAACTTCGTACTACTTGAAAACTATGGCAAGGCTAAACTTGATCAAAAGGTTTCAAATGAATTGATCCTTGAAGCTTTTGAATTTTATAATTCCTAATTATTGTTCAGGGTAAATATAAATTCTTGTTGTACTGGCATTTAAAATAATTTGTAACTTAGAATCAGTTTAATTTTAATGATAAGGAAATTTTATCATGAAACGCGTAATAGTAGATTACAATAAACTAACGCCTGAGATCTTAACGTTGCTAACCAATAAATTTCCCGATGGTTATGGTGATAATGATATTATTACCTTCTCTAACCATAAAAATGAATTAATTGAAGCCGTTGAGGTGTCTTCACTTGACACCATTTATTTAGTGAAGATCAGTTCGAAATTACAATATACAATGATCAATTTTGATCAAGATTCCAACGAAATTATTGAGCCCGCTAATATCGATGAGAACGAAGTTGTTCCTAATGATGATCTCGACGATTAAATATAACGCTCCGCAACGATGTTCGCGTGATGTTTTTCATGACCAATTATGATATAGCCTAATGCCCGTGTAGAGATAGGTGCGTCACTTGCACTTCCTATTTCCAATAGCATTTCATCATTAAAACTTTCAAATAATGAAATGGTTGAATGACGTACTGATTTGAACTCCTCAATTAGTGCATTCTTTGTACGATTATTAGATGCAGCTTTTAAAACAAAATCATCTTGTGAGAATCCAAGTAGATTTAACTTGTCCCCACGAGCAACACGCAAAGCGCGATATGCGAAAACACGTTCGGCATCAATAACATGATGCAACACCTCTTTAATGCTCCACTTTCCATCGGCATAACGATAATCAAAATGTTCCTCAGGAATGGATTGGTATAGCTGCAGTGCTTCTTTTAACCGAATATTTAAGCCGTCAAAAATTGAAGTGTTCTCATCTACTTGATTAATGTAATTAGCATAATAACTACCATATTCGTTCGATTGTAATTGATTGGTTTTCATAGTATCAATAAAAAGTCCTTAACATTTTGAATGCAAAGGACTTTGTTAGGAATTAATTGTATTTATTGGAGCTCGCTAAAAATAGAATGCATCAATCTCTTTTTGTCATTAATGCTTTCTTCTAGAGAGATCATTGTTTCGGTACGATACACACCCTCTATGTCATCGATCATAAATATCACATCCTTGGCATGAGTTGTATCCTTGGCTCTTATCTTACAGAAGATGTTGAACTTGCCAGTTGTAATATGAGCAACAGTGACATAGGGTATCTCCGTTATACGTTCTAAAACAAATTTGGTCTGTGATGTGTTTTGTAAAAAAACACCAACATAGGCAATAAACGAATATCCTAATTTTTTATAATCCAGTGTCAGTGAAGATCCTTTTACGATACCAGCATCTTCCATCTTTTTTACTCGCACATGCACTGTTCCAGCAGAAATCAACAGTTTTTTTGCAATATCGGTAAATGGTGTACGTGTATTTTCAATTAAAATATCTAGTATTTTATGATCAATTTCGTCTAGCTTAAATTTAGCCATATTTCAATTTCGTTAAATAAAATTCAAAGCTAAGACTTTTTTAGTAAAAATATTGCATCAAAAATTAAGAAATATTGAATTTTAATGAGAATTCATCAACACCTATTATAAGGATGTCAACTTGAGAATCAATCTTCAAAATTTGATTATCCTGAGAAGCCACAATTTGTCCATTGGCATGGAATTCCCGATGCCCAAAATGATCCTTTAAGTTGTCTAAAGCCTTAACCTTAGGAATGAATTCAATGCTATTCCCTTGTAACGTTTCTTCAAATTGAATAGCGATATCAGTAATTTCATCCGTATTTAATTTGGCATTTCGGACAATAATGTCATAATACAACTTGTGATTTTCAGGAATTAAAAAATAGGAATCGACTCCCTCACCAGTAATTTCGTTGTTAGCAATGAGTTCTACTGCATTTAACAAGGCCATAAACATGTATCTACGTGTTATTTCACGA
>CAYZKX010000278.1:0-3045 GCA_964479055.1 uncultured Flavobacteriaceae bacterium | reverse complement strand
TATGTATCCAACATACGCTATGATCTTATGTTACAAATAGGTGTTGATGGTCTCCTTAGATGGGACATAATAAATATTTAGTTTAGGATTCGATAAGTATCCAATGTTTTTTATAGAATCTACACGACCGTGCAAACTCGCATTGAACACATGAAACATGGCAACCACATCAGCAAAATAGGTCTGGTGATTTGAAATAAAAAGCACATTGGTGTCTGGTAGGCTCTTAATGATCTCCGATCCATCAATCTGCAATTCGTTAAATCCTCGATAACGCCGATGCGTAAATGCGCCGGCAATGCGAATCAACCATTTTTTGAGAATTAGATAATGACCAAATGGATTTTTTTGAAACAACCCCATTTACAGCTCAGATAATAGTTTTAATAGTTAGTTTGTCAAAGGTACTAAAACTGCATTACAGACAACTTTGTTTTAACAAGTCTTTCACTTCACTTAGCATCATCGCAGTAGCACCCCAAACTATATGACCGTTTAATGTAAAAACTGGTACTTCTATTTTCATATTGAGTGATGTTTCAACTTTGCGATTATCTACATTAGAATCATCAAGTAGATCGTCCAAAAACACATCAACGATTTCCTCTACCTCATCATCTTGTTTCACAAATATTGGTGTTTGTTCACAAACACCTATGTAGGGTTGAACATGAAAATTGCTGGGCGGAATATAAACCTGAGTCAGTTGTCTTATAATTGCGAATTGATTAGCAGGCACACCAATTTCTTCATACGTTTCCCTTATAGCTGCCATTTCTAAATTGGCATCATCAGGTTCTATTTTGCCTCCAGGAAAACCTATTTGCGCCGAGTGCACACCTCTATATGTTTTTCTAAGAATTAGAGCGAGCTTTGTCCTATAGGCTTCATCAGGAAAAAAAAGCGCCACTACACCTGCTTGCTTGGCACTTTTCATAGCCTCACGATACCGTTCTATAAGGTCATTTCTAAACGGTGGAGACATTTTAAACTGTGACGCTTCAGCTGGTAGCGGTATATTTTTTATTTTTGGAAGCGATTCTAAAAAAATATCAAAATTCATACATGCAACGTCTGTTACTAATTTGTTTTGTCATTTTTATAAGCTGTGAAGATAAACAATCTCAATCAAAACAGGAATCCACAGTTACTCCTGTTGAATCTAATGAAGTAGCCAAACAGTCTGTAGAAAAAAAAGATTCGGTCATAGTTAAAACACCCGAATTTCCAGTGCTGACCGAAAAAACGGCTATGGAGTTCTTCTTGCAGTATCAAAAGGAAAATCATGAAAATAAAGTGCGTTTGTATACTGATTTTGGAGAGATTGATATTTTACTTTACCCAAAAACAAAATTTCATCGTGCTAACTTTATCTATTTGACAAAGCGTGGTTATTTTGATAATACTCAGTTCTATCGCGTGGTTAATAATTTTATTATTCAAGGAGGAAATACAGACGATGCCAAGGTAAAGCGCAAACGTAAAAAAATTGGAAAATACTTACTACCTACCGATACAAAACGTGGTTATACACACAGTAGAGGTGCCGTTTCTATGCCAAGTAGTGAGATTGCAAATCCACACAAACTGGCTTCACCATATGAATTCTTTATCATTCAAGATCCAAGAGGACAATCGCGCTTAGATGATGACTATACCGTTTTTGGCACAGTTATTCGTGGTATGGATGTGGTAGACAAAATTGCGGCAGTAGAGACCGATGAAGCCGATTGGCCCTTACGAAATGTTTACATTAGAAAGGCTGAGATCATAGAATAAATTAATCCTTTTTAACAAATTTACCTTACATTTTTTAATACCTTGCAATGCTTCAAATAGGTTAAGTTTACTATTCTTTTAATTAAAAATAATATAATGATTACAAGACCATTTTTTAAATTAACAACACTCTTTTCATTAAGTGTTATCGTACTTTTTTCTAGTTGCCAAAAAGACCAAGAAAGCACAAAATCAAATACCACAGTAATGAGTGATAATATTTTACTACAAGATTACCAGGGCCCTTATGGTGGAGTTCCAGCCTTTGATAAAATGAATATTGATGATGTCAAAACAGCTGCTGAAGAAGGCATGAAATTAAATCTGGAAGAAATTGATGCCATTGCCAATAATGAAGAACCTCCAACTTTTGAAAACACAATTGTCGCTATGGAGCGTTCCGGACAAGCATTGAATAACTATTTTAGTTATTACGGCATTATGAGTAGTAATGTGTCAACACCAGAATTTAGAACCATACAAAGTGAGTTGGCTCCTAAATTCTCTGAATTCCAATCAAAGATCAGTCAAAATGAAAAACTATTCGAGCGAATAAAGGCGGTATATGATGCCTCTCAGGACAATCCTTTGGAAGCCGATCAACAGCGTGTTCTTGATCTTACCTATAATAGTTTCGCCATGAATGGTGCAGAACTGGATGCTGAAAAAAAGAAACGCTATGCCGAGATCAATAAAGAACTGTCTTCATTATATACTGATTTTTCCAATAATGTGCTTCACGACGAAGAGAATTATATCACTTACCTGGAAGAGAATCAGCTTGGTGGTCTTTCGGAAGGTTATGTAAAATCGGCGGCCAAGATTGCATCCGATAATGGTCGTGAAGGTCAATATGCAGTGACCAATACGCGTTCGTCAATGGATCCGTTCCTTACCTATTCAACAGAACGAGAATTGCGTAAGCAAGTGTGGACCAATTATTATTCTCGAGGAGATAATGGCGACGAATATGACAACAATGAGATCATTGCTAATATCTTAAAACTACGACGAGAGCGAGTAGAATTGTTAGGACATAGCAATTATGCCGAATGGCGTTTACAAGACCGTATGGCCAAAAATCCTGAGAACGCCATGGCCTTGATGGAAGCAGTTTGGCCAGCAGCTATTGGAAGAGTTGCTGAAGAAGTTGCGGACATGCAAGCTATTGCCGATGCGAATGGTGATAATATTACCATTTAACCTTGGGAGTATAGGTTTTATGCCGAAAAAGTGCGTCAAGCAAAATACGATCTAGACTCGGAT
>CAYZKX010000277.1:0-3053 GCA_964479055.1 uncultured Flavobacteriaceae bacterium | reverse complement strand
AACCAATGAACAATGTGAAAGTCAAATTATTGCGCGCTAAAAAATTATTAGCCGAAATTATTCAGGATAAATAATGCGGTTTAACTTAAAAAAATTAGGACCTGGATTGCTATTTGCTGGAGCTGCAATTGGGGTTTCGCATTTAGTGCAGTCTACTCGCGCTGGTGCCGATTTTGGTCTCGGTTTAATTTGGGCACTACTTTTAGTCAATTTATTCAAATATCCATTTTTTCAGTTTGGTCCCAGATATGCCTCTGCAACAGGTGAAAGTTTGTTAGATGGCTACAGAAAAATGGGAAAAGGCATCTTAATAGCCTATTTCATTCTCACTTTTGCTACAATGTTCACAATTCAAACAGCGGTTACTATTGTTACTGCGGGTTTGGCTTCTTCGTTGTTTGGTAATTTGGGCCTTGATCCTGAATTAACGGTAAAAGTATGGACAATCATTGTGCTCACTGTTTGTTTGGGATTGCTCATTATTGGAAAATACAAACTGTTAGATAATTTGATCAAGATCATCATAGTTACTCTATCTGTGAGTACTATTGCTGCAGTTATAATGGCTGTTCAGGGACATGATTCTGGAATTGAATGGACGCAAATATTACCCAGTGATTCACTTGGTATCGCATTTTTGATTGCATTTATGGGCTGGATGCCCGCGCCCTTGGATATTTCGGTATGGCACTCGCTTTGGGCTGTAGAAAAGCGCAAAGATGATAAAGAGTTCCAATCTAAATCTGCAATGTTCGATTTTAATGTTGGCTATGTAGGAACAGTAATACTTGGTCTTTGTTTTGTGTTGTTAGGTGCATTGGTGATGTATGGCTCGGGAGAGGGTTTTAGCAGTACGGCCGGTGAATTTTCTGGGCAATTAATCGATATGTACACTACTAGTTTAGGAGAATGGTCCTATGTGCTCATAGGGATAGCAGCCTTTACAACCATGTTCAGCACAACCTTAACATGTTTGGATGCCTCACCACGTGCCATGGATAGGACTGTTGAACTCTTGGCTAATAAAAATTATAAAAAGGGCTATTTAACTTGGATTTTAATTTTGGCTGCTGGAACTGTAGGCATCTTCTTTTTCTTTGCCTCCGAAATGGGACTATTAGTAAAAATCGCAACCATATTATCATTTATTACAGCACCTTTCTATGCCATTATTAATTATAAACTTATTAGTGGAAAATATACCCCTGAAGCCTATAGACCAAATTTAATGCTACGCATTTTAAGTGTCCTCGGCATTGTATTTCTAGTTGGATTTAGTATTTATTATTTAACTACACTTTAATCCCAACACTACAAATTAAAAATAAGTTGATTTATACATTAGTTCGTATCTTTGTGAACCGAATTTAATCTATGGAAACGAAGTTAGCAGAGAATAAAACCCATGACCGTCAACCCAAACCAAAATGGTTGCGAGTTAAACTTCCCACGGGTAAAAAATATACTGAACTAAGAGGATTAGTAGACAAATACAAACTCAATACCATTTGTGTCTCTGGCAGTTGTCCAAATATGGGAGAATGTTGGGGCGAAGGTACTGCAACTTTTATGATTCTTGGTAATATTTGTACACGATCATGTGGTTTTTGTGGCGTAAAGACTGGACGACCAGAAACTGTGGATTGGGATGAACCCGAAAAAGTTGCCCGCTCCATTAAAATCATGAATATCAAACATGCCGTTTTAACTAGCGTTGATCGCGATGATTTGAAAGATATGGGAAGCATAATGTGGGCAGAAACAGTGAAAGCTGTGAGACGAATGAATCCCAATACCACCATGGAGACTTTAATTCCTGATTTCCAGGGTATCGAACGTCATATAGATCGCATTATTGAGGTTGCTCCTGAGGTGGTTTCGCATAACATGGAAACGGTAAGAAGATTGACAAGAGAGGTAAGAATACAAGCCAAATATGATCGAAGTCTTGGCGTTTTGAAATATTTAAAGGAAAAAGGGCAACGTCGTACAAAGTCTGGTATTATGTTGGGATTGGGTGAAACCAAAGATGAAGTTATTGAAACCTTGCACGATTTAAAAAATGCCAATGTCGATGTAGTGACCATTGGACAATACCTTCAACCAAGTAAAAAACACCTCCCAGTAAAACAATTTATCACACCTGAGGAGTTCAAGGAATATGAAACTATTGGATTAGATCTTGGTTTCCGTCATGTAGAGAGCAGTGCTTTAGTACGCTCATCGTATAAAGCGCAAAAACACATTAATTAGCATGACCACGGTTGCGATTAATGGCTTTGGAAGGATTGGTAGACGTTTGTTCCGAATTCTACAAAACAACCCAAAAATTAATGTTGTAGCCATCAATGATTTGGCAGATGCCAAAACATTGAGTCATTTGTTGAAATATGATAGCATTCATGGTGTGTTTACTGATGTAATTTCGCATGACGATGATCACATCATAATCAATGACTTAAAAATTCCACTATTATGTCATAGTCATCCCAGAGATATCGATTGGAATGCCCATGATGTTGATATCGTGGTAGAATCCAGTGGTAAATTCAAATCTTTAGCTGATCTCAACTTCCATATTTCAAATGGTTGTAATAAAGTGATTTTAAGTGTTCCACCTGAAGATGACAGTATAAAAACTGTTGTAGTTGGAGTTAATGATTCTATTTTGGAAGAATCAGATACTATTATTTCCAATGCATCCTGCACTACAAATAATGCAGCACCAATGTTGCAGATTATCGACGAGCTTTGTGAAATCAGACAGGCTTATATCACCACCATTCACTCCTATACTACCGATCAAAGTTTACATGATCAACCTCATCGTGACCTGCGTCGTGCACGAGCGGCTGGACAATCAATTGTACCTACTACAACTGGAGCTGCCAAAGCATTGACAAAGATTTTTCCAAAATTAGCTCACGTCATTGGAGGCTGTGGAATTAGAGTCCCAGTTCCTAATGGGTCATTGACCGATATTACCTTTAACGTAGCCAATCCAATTAGTGTAGATCACATTAATAATGCTTTTAAAATAGCTTCTGAAACCA
>CAYZKX010000276.1:0-3053 GCA_964479055.1 uncultured Flavobacteriaceae bacterium | reverse complement strand
ATAAGTATATGTGCCAGGAGCATCCACAGCAGGATTGAAGACACCAGTACCACTGGCAAGTGGTGGACTCCAGGTACCACCAGGATCAGGAGTTCCACCCAAGCTGCTGAATAGGTCAACCGGTGAATTATTACTACATAAATCTATGATTCCGTCTGTTCCCGCATCCACATCTGCAATAATACTTACTGATACTGTAGCTGAGCTTGAATCACATACATCTGTCGCTGGAACAGTATATGTAAATATGTAGGGACTATCTTCAACAGTCATTGGAGCAAGATTAACCGTGCCAGTACTGCCATTTGTGGTAGGGAAAGGACCTGACCAAGTCCCTGTTAAATCTGGACTACCTCCTAATCCATCTATTAAATCAACTCTTGGAGGTGTACCCAAATTAGATTCACAAACATTAATTGAACCACTTATCCCAGGGTCCAAAGGATCTGATATTATCACAGTTACTTCAAATCGACCAGTACTTTCACAAGGTGGATCAATAGCAGTAGCATAATAAGTTTCTCCATCAACTAAAGGCTCGGTTGGCAGTAATGGTACACCCGATGTGGCTGTTGAATACCAATTATCTGCATTAGTTGCAATAAGGTCTGCAACCGTAGGAGGAGGGCTCTGCGCCGAACAAAATTCTTGAATGGGATCACCAGTAGGTATCGGAACAAGTCCTACATTTACCAAAACAGACAAACGAGACGTTCTGCAGCCTGTATTCGGATTTTCTTGATCTGCATAATAAATTGTATTATCAATTAATACGGTTGTTGGAGGTAATGGAGTGCCACCAACTATGGTATTATACCATTGCACATTATTCCCTGTAGCGACAAGATCAGAAATTGTAGCATCATTGGGATCATCCACACAGACGCCTTGAAAATTAAATCCATCAGGTGCAAAATAAATTTCTACATCAACTCTTTCTCTTGTACCACATGACCCTGAATTATCGTCAGCATAATAATCTTCTCCAGATACTAAAACATCAGAAGGTGATAATGGTGTTGTTGATGTTGGAGTGTCATACCATTGTATGCCATTTCCATTGTCAATCGCTGAAAGGTCAGATACTAAAAATGATTCCAGATCGCAAAATGTTTGTAAAGGACTAATAACTGTAGGGCATTGGGCAGATATGTAGTGATTGCTTCCCAGTCCGAATAGAGCAATTATCAGAAGTTTGACACTAAATTTTTGCGTAATTTTATTCATACCTTAAGGCACAATTCAGTGCTAATCTGTATCCGAATTAGTTTGATAATTAGAAATAGTTACACCACTGTTACTATAACGTTCTAGCCCATTTAATTTATAGTTGAAATTTAATAGTGTATATTCTGTGATATCCTTTTTTGCTGAAGGCATATATCCTTCTTCTTGACAAATTCTCAACAATGTGTCAAACATAATATCAAATCCATAAATGGCATCATCAGTTGCAGTAGCACCATATGTATTGTAGAATTTTTTATAGAATCGATTTAGGGCTTGAGTATTATCAATATGAACATTTGAAGGATAAATCATATTCAGAACCTTATACCGTTTGGCAGAGACATATTCTTCTCCCGGTAATAGGTTAGCGTCAATGACTACTAATTGAATAGGATAATTAGTGGATTCACTCATTAGTATATTTGTTGTATTTAGAAACACACGATTCTTATCACTATTTATAATGACATAGTTGGTTTTATCTCGCGTTAATGCATCAGACAATTGACTTTCTTTAAACAATCCCCTTTTATTCATTTTAATAAATATTGCATCAGGTGCGTTAAGAGTAATATAATTTGCGGTCTCCTCTCTGTCAACATCATTTAGTACAATGATGTTCCCGTTTTGACTAATCAAATAATCTACCATAGCTTTTCTTTTGGCATTTACTGATGGCAAAGCTTCATATAAATTAGCCAAACTTTTACTTTCCTGCTTGGTGGATGTCGTCACTACTGGAATATTGGCAGGTAGCGCAGCAATAGCAATTTGCTCCGTGTCTGAGCCATTGTATGGCGAGAAAATCAAATTAAAATCCTTAATCTCGTTTATAGGGTCGTTTACTTTGAACCTGTTTTTTAAACTTGATATGGGTTCAAGATTCAATTCAAATGTTAAACCCAAACTTCGGGCAGAATCAATAGCTATTTGAGTACCGCGGTAGAACGCTAAAAATTGTCTTATGTTTCTATTGCCATTGGATACATTATTACTCGAAAGCGAACTTATCTCAGAATTTGTATATGGTGTGACAAACAATATTTTTTTGGTAGATTGATCAATACTCTTGGTTAAATCGATTGTAGTTGATGGGGTGCTTGTTACAATTTCCTCCTGTTTAGGATCCGGAGTTTCAACCATAGTTATTTCTTGAGTTGTTGTGTCTTCATCTATAGAAGTTTCTTGAACAACGGCGTCATTTTCAATCAATGCTGAACCTTGCGAAGGAATTAATATGGTTGTGCCATAACGAAGCATATCTACAATTTGAGGATTTGCTGCTTCTAAATCCAGAATCGATACACTGAATTGTTTTGAAAGTCCGAATTTAGTATCACCTCTTTTTACTAGATAAGTGGTTGATGTTGGAGATTGACTTGCTGTTATATCATCGGTTGGAATTTTTAATCGCGTTCCCGTTTTAAGTACTCCAGAGATGACATCCGAATTCATAGCCACCAGTTGATCGACGGTAAGACCGTTAGCTCTTGAAATACCATATAAGGTTTCGCCTTTCACAACAACATGTGTTCTATAGCTGCTAAAATTGGTGTTAATTGTTGTTGAAGGTGATGCATTAGTATTGTTTGCAACTCCAGCAATTTGAAGGCGGTGACCAGCTTGCAAACCATTGACGATATGCGGGTTTTGATCTTCTAACTCTTTAATGGTAATACCGAATTGTTTGGATAAGCCGAATTTTGTTTCACCTGGACGAACAATATAGCCTTCACTAGAGTCCTGTGCTGCCTCGGGAAGTATTAAGCGATCTCCAATATTAATACCATTTTCTGCCTCTGGATTTAATTGAAGTATATCAT
>CAYZKX010000275.1:0-3065 GCA_964479055.1 uncultured Flavobacteriaceae bacterium | reverse complement strand
ATAGGCGCCTTTATGCTATGTTATTTAGCCAATTTTTAATGAAGGGGGTATCTCACAAACTGGAATTGGATTCATTTTATGTTGATTTCTAGTATTGAAGTCTAAATAAATTTTGAATACCACTTTTTGTCTACCTTCAAATTCATCCAAGGTTTTACCTACATCATGCATTTTCATTGCCCATTCCAGTTCATCATAGTTAGCACCAATTTGATCTTCATCACTCCTTGCATCACCAAATAGGCCATCGCTTGGTGCAGCTTTCATTATGGAATCAGGCACCTTTAAAAACTTACCAATAGCATAGACCTCTGATTTTAGCAGATCAGCAATGGGGCTTAAATCTACACCGCCATCACCATATTTCGTAAAAAAACCAACACCAAAATCTTCAACTTTGTTACCAGTTCCTGCAACCAGATAACCCAATAGGCCTGCGTGATAATATAAGGTAGTCATACGCAAACGAGCCCGTGCATTGGCCAAGGCCATATCAACTACTGCCGAATCTCCACGTAGAGATACCTCCGTTTTAAATTCTTCAAATACAGGTGTAAGGTCAATATGGGCATCATCAACATTTGAAAATCGATCCGTTAACTGTAAAATATGTTCTCTTGCTCTGCTCACATGACTTTGGGCTTGATGGATAGGCATTTCCAAACAAAGTACATTGAATCCGGTTTTGGCACAAAGCGTAGAGGTCACCGCTGAATCAATACCACCTGAAACCCCAACAACAAAACCATTAACACCAGCATTGGTGGCATAGTTTTTCATCCAATTAACAATGTGATCAATTACTTTTTCAGTCTGCATTGTAAGCGTTTATTTATAAAAGATAGTACCTTTGCCAGCAAAAATAAACCAATACAATAAGTAATAAAAATTAATGTTGTATTTGTTTAAATGATACTGCATGAGAGTAATAATTGGACTTGCTTTAATATTTCTTTTGTCTGCCTGTAATAAGGACAGTCAAGTGAAAGAGGACATAGAAAATTTGGATCTTAGTGTTACGATTGAGCGTTTTGATATGGCGTTTGATAAAGCGACTCCCGAATCCTTTTTGGAACTAAAGGAAAACTATCCGTTTCTGTTTTCTAAACAGGTTGAAGATTCAGTTTATATTAACCGATTAAATGATTCTCTTCAAAAAATCATTAATTCTGAAATTGCCTCTGCATACCCTTCAGAATCGGCTATTAATGAAGACATAGAGTTGTTGTTTAAACACTTGAAATATTATGACAAGACTTTCAAAACACCTCGTGTAATTACCGTTTCAAACCGGGTGGATTATAGAAATAAAGTGGTAGTAACCGATTCAATTGTGCTTATTGCCTTGGATAATTATTTAGGTCAAGATCATGAATTTTACACCAATATCAGCAAATACATAAGGCAACAGTTTGAAGCCGACCAAGTTGTTGTTGACTTAACTGATGAATACGCTAAAAAACGAATTAACAGTCCCTTCAAAAAAACATTATTAGCTTATATGATTGATTCAGGAAAGCGCTTGTATTATAAGGATGTCATGATTCCATTTAAAACTGATGCTGAAAAAATTGGGTATACTGAAGAACAATTAAGCTGGGCTCAGGCCAATGAAGCAAATATTTGGAGTTATATGATAGAGAATGAGTTGTTGTTTAGCACTGATCCAAAGTTAGTGCCAACATTTATTAATCCAGCGCCATTCACCAAATTTGGATTGCCATTTGACAACGAATCTCCTGGTAGGTTAGGAGAATATATAGGGTGGCAGATCGTAAAAGCTTACATGACGGTTAACGAAGTATCATTAGACCAAATGTTAATAAATAATGCCGAAGATATATTTAACAAATCAAAATTTAAACCTAAAAAATAATGTCAAAACATACTTCAGTTATTGAATTACAAGTAGAATTAGATGATAATCGCGTGCCTGAACGACTTTCTTGGTCTGCTGAGGATGGCGGTATTAATAAAGAAGAAGCCAAAGCAATGATGTTATCGGTTTGGGATAGCAAAAACAAAGAATCTTTGCGCATAGATTTGTGGACCAAGGATATGCCCATAGACGAAATGAAATTATTTTTTCATCAAACATTATTAAGTATGAGCGATACCTTTAATAGAGCGACTCAAGACGAGAAAATGACAGCTACAATGAAGGATTTCTGTGATTACTTTGCAGAGAAGCTAGAACTAACGAAATAAAAAAAAGGAGCTGTAAAGCTCCTTTTTTTTAATAATAAAATTTTTATTTTTTACTTGCTGCACTCATAGCAGCCATTACTTGATCTAAGCTAAAACTACCTACCTTTTGGCGTTGAGGATATTCTTTAAAGGACTCTAAAAACTTTGCAACAAAAGCTTGTGCTGGTACCATTGCAAACATTCGTTCTGCAGCCCATTGGTAATAGTTTTCCGAATCATGTTCTGCGCGTTCAAACGGATCAGCTCGTAAATCAACAAGTCTAGGAAACCTTAAAGTTGTGTAAGCCTTTGACCAAACTTCAAATCCATGATGTTCTTGTATCTTAAAATGAACTTTCCATTTACCAACACGGATAGCATTAAGACCACCATCATCATCAAAATAGAATATTTCATTTCTAGGACTTTTATCAACTTCGCCAGTTAAATATGGTAACATATTATAACCATCTAGATGCACTTTGTAGTTTCTTCCAATAGCTGAATGCCCAGTAAGTAATTTTTCCTTAATGTCGGGTTCACCTGCTGCAGCTAAGAAAGTTGGTAACCAGTCTTCACCTGAAATGATCTCATTACTAACTTGTCCTGGTTTAATTTTGGCGGGCCATTTGATTAAACATGGCGCTCTAAAACCACCTTCCCAAGTGGTAGCTTTTTCACCTTTAAATGGCGTCATGCCACCATCGGGCCATAAAATGATTTCGGCACCATTATCTGTACCAAAAATAACAATGGTATTTTCTTCTACACCAAGGTCTGCAACAGTCTTTGTTAAAGCGCCAACAATATCATCCAATTCGGTCATTCCATCAGCATACAATCCATAACCAGTTTTATTGTCATACTCATCACTTAAA
>CAYZKX010000274.1:0-3083 GCA_964479055.1 uncultured Flavobacteriaceae bacterium | reverse complement strand
AATTCCCTGAGTACTCGCTCCTGCTATTTTAGAACCTAAGTGGTCTATATATTGAATTTAATCTTCGAAGTTGAGTATTAACTTTAAAATTAAATCAAATGAAAGCAAAGCTACTATTGATTGCTCTATTGTCTACCTGTTTTATTCTACATTCCCAGACTACCTCAGTGCCTGATGATAATTTTGAAAATTATCTAGAAACGCATGACGCCAATGGCAATATTGTTTCGGTTGGTGACCCTATGAGTATGGGCGATGGTACAGCAAACAATGATCTTGTGCTCACCTCCAGAATCAATACTGTAACCGATCTTGATATGTTCAATATTGGAATTAATGATCTTACGGGTATTGAAGATTTTGCCGCTTTAGAGCGATTAGAGGTATGGTTCAGTAATTTGACAACTGTTGATATTTCTGCCAATACGACTTTGACCTATTTAGATATTCGAGGGAACAGTTTGAACAGTTTGGATGTTTCGGCTAATACCGCTTTAGAATATTTAAATTGTCAAGATAATAACTTAAACTCCTTATCAGTTGGAGTGAATACTGCCTTAACAACCTTGACCTTTAGTGGTAACAACGTCAATACCATTGATGTTTCAGCAAATACATTACTAGAAGTGCTTGGCTGTGCAAGTAACAGCATGAATACGCTTGATGTATCAATGAATACGGCTTTAACACGTCTTATTTGCAATAATAATAACTTAACAACTCTTAACCTTGCCAATAACACCAATCTAGACACACTGTTTTGTTATGGCAATGGCATGACTACCCTAACATTACCAAATACTAATACACTTACGCGCTTAGACTGTTATAACAATAGTTTATCGGGAATGCTGGACGTTTCAAACTTTACGAATTTGAGCATTTTGTGGTGTTATAATAATAATCTCTCAGGGACACTTGATCTAACCAACAATACCTTGCTTACTAATGTTGATATTGGAGACAATAATTTTAGTGCAGTTAATATGCCTAATGATGCGGATACACTTACCAGACTATTTGCAGATAATTTGAATATCACATCATTAGATGTTTCTAATAACAATGTTTTAGAACGACTTTTCATTCCAAATAATACATTGTTAACATCAGTTACTTTACCTAATTCAAATGCTACACTTTGGAGAATAGATGCATATTCGAGTGGATTAACATCTTTAGATGCAAGTGGGCTGTCAGTCTTAGAATATATAGATGTATATTTTTGCAATTCCCTGGCCAGTATGACCTTGCCTCCAACTACCACTTTAACTAGTTTGTGGGCTTATACTACTTCATTATCAAGTTTGGATTTTACCAATAATACGGGTCTCATCAATATGGATATAGCCAATGGGAATTTTACCGAAATCGATATAAGCATGTTGCCAAACCTATTTCAATTTTATTGTAATGAGAGTGATTTGCTCACCTCACTTAATGTTGCCAATGGCAATAATATGAATATGGAATGGATGTGGGCTCAAGATAATCCAATGTTAAGCTGTATACAGGTAGATGATGCCGCTCAGGCTGGTGGAATGGCAAATTGGCAAAAAGATGCCGGAGCTAGTTATGATGAAGACTGTAGTTTAAGTTTAAATGATGAATTGTTATTAGATGTAATGGTCTATCCTAACCCGTTTGTTAATGAAATTATGTTAAAAACAAATTTAAATGGCACTTATGAACTTTTTGATCTGTCGGGAAAACTAGTGATTACAGGAAATCTGGAAATTGGAGAAAAAACTATACACGTGGCAGACTTAACAAGTAGCATGTATTTTTTAAGGGTAAGTACTTTTGATGGTAAAAGAATAACCAAAAAAGTAATAAGAAAATAAAAAGAGTGATAGCTGTCCACGAGCAGGAGCAGATATAATGTTAAAACGGTTAGACTATTATGGTGTGACCGTTTTTTTTATTTTAGTGAGATGAAAAACTTATTTACTTTATTCTTCACTGTTATTTCACTTTCACTTTGCGCTCAGACTGAACGGTTAAAGAAAGTGGACTCTTTAATTGATGCCACTATTAAACAAGATCATCCCGGATTGGGAGTTGGGATAGTTAAAGACGGATCTATAATTTATGAGCGCTACAGAGGACTCTCAAATCTGCAACATCAAATTCCATTTAGTGAAAAAACACGATCAAATATAGCTTCTACAGCTAAACAGTTTACGGCTTTAATGATTTTAGATTTATCATTAAAGGAAAAACTTGAACTCAATGATGATTTTAGAAAATACATACCTAATTTATATACTACAGTTGATGCTGAAATTAAGATAAGGCATTTACTTAATCACACGAGTGGTATTCCTGAGTATGTTGATTTGATGAGTGAAGAAGGTCCTGTTTGGTGGAAACGGGTTGGCTTAGATAATGGCGACATAATAGAGTTATTAGAAAAACAGAAGATGCTAGAATTCGAGCCTGGATCTAATTATAATTATAGTAATTCTAACTATATTATATTGGCTGAGATTGTTGCAAAGGTTACCGGAAATTCCTTTACGGAATATTCTAAAATGTTTTTTCAAAGTTTAGGGATGAATGAAACTTCTTTTGTCGAAAGATACATGGGTGTAATTCCTAACAGGGCAAATCCTTATTCTGATTGGGGAAGAGGAGAATGGTGGGAAACCCCAACAGTAACAAAAATGAGTGGTGATGGTTTTTTATACACTACTTTGAGAGATCAACTAATTTATGAACAAAAGCTACAGTCTAATAAAGAGGACCTTCTCTTAAAACTTAGTCAAGAACCTATATCGAACAGTGAGATTAAAACTTATGGATTTGGGCTAAAACTAGAGAATCGTTTAAACAGAAAAGCCGTACATCATGATGGCGCTACGTATGGATTTCATTCCCAAACGATTCGATTCCCAAATGAAAGATTAACTATTTTCATTTTGAGTAATAATGGAAATTTTAGAAGCGATTTAATGGCAGATGAAATAGCAAAGTATTTTCTTTAAAATAGTGATACTTGTAATACAATTTTAAATAAAAAGGAGAGCAACTTTATAAAAAGCCGTACAAACTGTGAGACTTTTTTCATACCTGTTTAGCAA
>CAYZKX010000273.1:0-3085 GCA_964479055.1 uncultured Flavobacteriaceae bacterium | reverse complement strand
GGGTATTGATAGCCAATGTTGTTGCTAATCCAGGAACACCTTCTAATAGAATATGTCCCTGACCTAACAAGCCAATTAATAAACGTGCCACCATGTGCTTTTGACCCACAATTACCTTATTCATTTCAAGGGTTAACAGATCTACAAAAGCACTCTCTTTTTCTATTTTTTCATTGATGGCTTTAATATCAATTGTACCAGTTTCTTCCATTGTTTACAGTATTTTCAAAAGCGTAACGCCTCGATTAATCGAGTTTGCAAATAATCAAAATTAAAATTGCTTTGCTGTTAATAATTGGTTAAAAATAAAAGAGGATTTCACTGTTGTGAAACCCTCTGTTTTAAGATGTTATATTTTGTTTTATATCAACTATCTGATTCGTTATTAATTGTTTTAAAACAATTCGTACAAACGCATTTCAGTATTCATTTTTGGAGTCAAAATTACGTCCATGCCATTCATCTGTATCGACTTATCTACTTCAAAATCCAATGTAAATTCGTATGACATATTAGCTTGTAATGATCTGTCTACAGTATTTACGGATTCTTTATTAGCCGTTTCAGGTGTATCAATAGCATAAAGAATATTATTAATGACCATAGCATTATCATCACCAAGAACTAACTTAACACTGTAAACATGAGACACAGGAATGACCATATCTTCTGCCAGGATTAATTCAGCTCCATCGTTCATATCTGAGAAATCATAAACTCCAGAATTAAGAGCGCCAAGACTCATCCATGATTTTGGATTTAATGCATCCTCATGAATTTGAATTTGTACGTCCTTTACGTCCAAATAAACCCCACTATACAACTCACTGTAACTGGATAATTTTACTGAAATAGATGTATGTGTACTTGTTTCATTAATGCCTTCATTAGAACATGAAGTCATAAAAGTTCCTATAAGTATTAGGATAAGTAGGCTTTTAGATAATTGTAAAGTTTTCATGATTGGGGCGTTTAACATTTACACCACAATATTAGGTTAGGTGCCCCTTGACGGATAGATTTTCTTTATAAAGTGCACAAAAATCAGTATTAAATGCACGGTTTTGCACATTTCTCGGATAAACTGCACGATCAACAGTATCAAAAACAGAGTCATTTTAGGACTATATTCCAAAAAAAACTAATAGAAATTACCACAAATTACTGTTAATCAAAGTGCTTATAACTTTATAAAACAAACGCTTATTTTGATCATTCATCTAGGTGATATTGAATATTTTTACACGAACTGCTTATTAATTAAATGACAAAATCGGATTGAAATTTTCAAAAATAATCGCGGGGGTAATGACCTGGGGCCGCTGGGGTAAACAGCTAGACCTTAAAGACATGCAATCACTCATAGAGCATTGCCTTGATATAGGAATTACAACGTTTGACCACGCTGACATCTATGGTGCTTACAGCACTGAATCGGATTTTGGTAATGCCATAAGCGCGATGGCTATTGAACGATCACAATACCAATTGATCTCCAAATGTGGCATTCAGTATGTATGTGATGCTCGAGAGAATAAGGTCAAACACTATAATTATTCTAAAGATTATATCCTTTGGTCCGTAGATCAGTCTCTTAACAACCTTCAAACCGAGTATCTAGATTTGCTCTTACTGCACCGACCAAGCCCGTTGATGATAGCAGAAGAAATTGCCAAGGCCATTGAAATTCTAAAAAAAGAGGGGAAAATTAAATCATTTGGTGTTTCCAACTTTAATGCTTCTCAAATGGATTTCATCGGTTTTAGAACTGATATTAATTATAATCAAGTAGAATTTTCATTGACCCAGCACATCGCTATGCATGACGGTACGTTTGACTACATGCTTTCCAATGGTATTGGTGCAATGGCCTGGTCTCCTCTGGGAAGCTTTTTTAAAGATGACACTCCACAAACACAACGTATTAAAGGTGTACTTGACAAACTAATGGTTAAATATAATGCTAGTGCCGATCAAATTTTATTGGCTTGGATATTGAGCCATCCGGTCAACATTACTCCTGTCATTGGAACCACTACTAAAGAACGAATGAATCTGGCTAAAAAAGCATTAACTATTAATTTGGAATTAGAAGACTGGTTTGAATTGCTAGTTGCAAGCCAGGGTCATAAAGTCCCATAAATATACGATATGAAAACAGCACTTATTACTGGAGCTACAAGTGGTATAGGAAGAGCCACAGCCATTATTTTTGCACAAAACAATATAAAGCTCATCCTTTGTGGAAGACGGCAGGATCGTCTTGATGAAATTGAAGAATTGCTCTCACCTCAAACCAAGGTACTCACTTTAAATTTTGATGTTAGAGATAAAATGCAGGTAAAAGAGATACTCTCCACCCTGCCTGAAGCTTATAAAAGGGTTGATATTTTGGTAAACAACGCCGGTAATGCTCACGGACTCGATCCAATCCAAACTGGCTCAATTGATGACTGGGATGCTATGATCGATATCAACGTTAAAGGACTATTATATGTGAGCGAGGCCATTATTCCATCAATGGTGGCTAACAATTCTGGTCAAATTATCAATATTGGGTCTTCTGCAGGAAAAGAGGTGTATCCAAAGGGTAATGTGTATTGTGCCAGTAAGCATGCGGTTTTGGCAATAACTGAAGGCATGCGTCTGGATTTGAATCCGTATGGTATTAAAGTGAGTGCTATCAATCCAGGATTGGTAGAAACTGAGTTTTCAGAAGTTAGATTTAAAGGCGATCCTAAGGCAGAGAATGTCTATAAAGGTTATAAAGCACTTCAAGCAGAGGATATTGCAGAAATCATCTATTTCGCTGTTACCAGACCTGCCCATGTAAATTTAGCTGATGTACTTGTGTTTCCAACAGCCCAAGCCAACAGCACTACTGTAAAAAAAGAACCTATTGTATCTTAATTTGCTTATACTCTAGCTAATGATTAATAAGCGTTTATTAATTAAGAACCTACTTGCTCATAATGATGAGAATAGTTTCTATGATAAAAAGCGCAAAATTGACATTAGTTTTAAAGAAGGAAAGGCAAAATTCTTAAAGCACATTTGTGCTCTAAGCAATAGCAATCCTAAAAAC
>CAYZKX010000272.1:0-3117 GCA_964479055.1 uncultured Flavobacteriaceae bacterium | reverse complement strand
TCATCCTCACTTTGAATTTCAAGATCCCCTTTAAATGCAGGTAGAAATGATGCTACAAACGTTGGCACCACCATACAAACTAAGGATGGGATGAACAGATATTTGATGAGATTCAATGTGGTGACTTTATCTCCTATCCATAACATGGTCGTTGTTACATCACCAATTGGCGACCAAGCGCCTCCAGCATTGGCTGCGATAATGATTAAACCCGCGAACCAAATACGAGCACTGCGTTCACGAACTATTTTTTGAAGTATGGATATTAAAACAATGGTTGCAGTAAGGTTATCAATTATGGCCGATAAGATGAAGGCCATTATACAAAAGAACCACAAGATTTTTCTTTTACTTTTCGTTTTAATGTACGATTTGATAGTTGCAAATCCATCAAAATAATCAATGATCTCAACAATGGTCATCGCACCAAGTAAGAACACTAATATCTCTGCTGTTTTACCTAAATGATGCAACAGGGTTTCTTCCATAATGTGCATTTTGGAATCGTGATCATTTTCACTAAACCCTTCAATTAATCCATGATTAGCAGAATCAAACCATTCGGGAAAGGCATCAATTCCCAATGCAATCATTGCCCAGCTTATGGCCATCATAATTAATGCAGGAATTAACTTATCTATTTTTAGACTATGCTCTAAGGTGATGGCTAAATAACCTACCACAAATACAACAATAATTAAGGTTGCCATATGAATTTCTGGTGTTGATTAATAATTGGTTTCTAACAAATATAAAAAACAAAATATGCAATACTGAAAAAATAAGCTGTTTTTAGGGTTCATAGACTTTACCACTAGAATGATCATATTTTGCTCCAGTAACACTTCTCAAACAGTTCACTTCTTGCCTTAATTTTAAAACTCCTAACAATCCAAAAATCAATGCTTCTTTAAAATCAGTGGTTGTTTTGTCCAAAATATGGATATCGCAATTAGAAAGTTCCTTAAGTCTACTAATTAAAAACGTATTGTATGTGCCACCTCCAGAAATTAAAGTTGATTGTCCAGAATATGTATTTATTACTGCACTGATTTGAATCGCTACATGCTCCACAAAAGTGGCCAGGATATCCTCAATACGGAGATGAAAAGTATCAATCAATGGAAACACTTTTTCTTGAACCCATTCCAGGCCTAATGATTTTGGAAATTCCATTTTGTAAAAATCAAGTCGATTAAGGGCTATCAATAAATTTTTGTCTATTGTTCCTTGCGAAGCTAACTGTCCTTCACTATCAAAACTTAGTCCTTTATGCAAAGCATAATGGTTCATCACGATATTAACTGGGCAAATATCAAAAGCAATGCGCAGGTCTTTATGTTCAAATGATATATTAGCAAATCCTCCTAGATTTAAGCAATAATCAAAATCACCAAATAACAAATGGTCACCAATAGGCACTAAAGGAGCACCCTGACCACCAAGTGCTACATCTTCAACTCTAAAATCGCATACCACACAATAGTTTAACAATTTTGACAACAAGGGAAGATTACCTATTTGCTTAGTAATTCCATCCTCTGGTTGATGAAAAATGGTATGCCCATGACTGCAAATGACATCTAAGTTTATGATGTTATGCTTGTCAATAAAAGAATTGATAGTTGAGGCGAGCAAGTTTGTGTAATTTTCATCCAACTCGTTTAATTGCGTAATTGGAAAACTGATAGCGCCCCTTAAGGCGCTTCGCCAATCGTCATCATATTCTACCGTTTCGGCAGCCATTATATCAAACTTCCATTTTACGTTTTTATCAAACTGAACATAACATAGGTCAATACCATCAAGTGAGGTTCCCGACATAACGCCAATAACATAATATGTAGCCTTATTCATAGAAGTAAAAATAGTAATGATAATTGAAAATATGCCTTTATCTGAGTATCTTTGCACCAACTTTTGAAAATTTTAAACCACACTATTCTTATGGATTTTAATTTAACCGAAGAACACTTAATGATTAAAGAAGCTGCACGTGATTTTGCGCAAACAGAATTATTACCTGGTGTAATTGAACGTGATGAAAAACAAAGCTTCCCAGATGAGTTAGTAAGAAAAATGGGAGACCTCGGATTTCTTGGTGTTATGGTAGATCCAGAGTATGGTGGGAGCGGTATGGATACTATTTCCTATGTCCTTATAATGGAAGAATTGTCAAAAATTGATGCTTCTGCCTCCGTCATGGTTTCAGTGAATAATTCTCTGGTTTGTTATGGTATAGAAGCATTTGGTACAGAAGAACAAAAACAGAAATATCTAACCAAATTGGCAACCGGTGAATACTTAGGCGCTTTTTGTTTAAGTGAACCAGAAGCAGGAAGTGATGCTACATCTCAAGCTACAACTGCTATAGATATGGGTGATCATTATGTGCTAAATGGAACCAAGAATTGGATTACCAATGGTGGTAGAAGCGACATCTATTTAGTGATTGCCCAGACAGATCGTGAAAAAGGTCATAGAGGTATTAACGCTTTTATTGTTGAAAAAGGATTCGAAGGATTCGATATTGGCCCTAAAGAAGATAAACTCGGAATTAGGGGAAGTGACACGCATACTCTGCAATTCAATGAGGTCAAAGTACCTAAAGAGAATCGGATTGGAAAGGATGGGTTTGGTTTTAAATTTGCCATGAAAACACTTTCGGGAGGACGTATAGGAATTGCTGCACAAGCTCTTGGTATTGCTTCTGGTGCATACGAATTGGCACTCAAATATTCTAAAGAACGAAAGGCCTTTGGAACAGAAATTTGCAATCATCAGGCCATAGCTTTCAAATTGGCCGATATGGCTACTGAGATTGAAGCGGCCAGGCATTTAGTAATGAAAGCTGCTTGGGATAAGGATCAAGGAAATAATTACGATCTGTCAAGTGCCATGGCAAAGGCCTACGCCTCTAAAGTAGCTATGGAGCAAACGGTAGAAGCCGTTCAAATCCATGGTGGTAATGGATTTGTAAAAGAATACCATGTAGAGCGATTAATGCGAGATGCTAAGATCACACAGATCTATGAGGGAACCACTGAAATTCAAAAAATCGTTATTTCTAGGAATATTTTAAAAGACTAATCTTACTTCACTTTTTGGTCTAGGTAC
>CAYZKX010000271.1:0-3122 GCA_964479055.1 uncultured Flavobacteriaceae bacterium | reverse complement strand
CAATCCTACTTTCATCTCAAAAAAAGAAAGGCCTTTATGTTCTAAGAATTGTTTATTGGTTCTAACAAAATCAACTACAAATTCTTCAGGAATAGCTTGACCATTAATTTTAATGCGTTCGGTATAGTCTTTTAAATGAGGTGAAGTATACAGTCCTACTTTATATCCTGATTCCTGTAGAATCGACGCCAGTATATGACAAGTTGATCCCTTCCCGTTTGTACCTGCTACATGAATACTTTTGAATTGGTTTTCGGGATGTCCTAAATGCTTAACTAACTGTGCTGTATTAGTAAGATCTTTTTTAAAAGCCGACTTCCCTTGATTTTGATACATTGGTAGTTTTGAGAACAACCATTGAACCGTATCAGAATAATTCATTTAATTACTAGAAAAGTTAATACTAACAAATCCTATTTGACGTTGAGGTGCCTTTGAATCTGCTGGCCATTTAAATGTAAGAGCAATTTCTTTTGCTGGCTGAAGTAAGCATGCCGCATTATTTGTAGTGCCTCTTACACCTGGTGTCGCTTTAATGACGCGTCCTTGTTGGTTGACTTCAATACTAACTACTACTAATCCATATTCAAAACAGTCTTGTTGTTTAGGAGAAAAAGTAGGGCGTCCGCGACCACCTAAGCCATAACCAACACCTCCAGTTCCTGAACCTGGACCAAAATAACTAGGGGCGTAAGGGTCGCCATCTATTTGACCTTTGTCACCAACCTTATTGTCGTTACCCTCACTGCCTGAGGTAGTGCCATCAGATTTGCCAATACCTCCAATAAGATCATCTACATTTTTTTTCTTAGCTTCCTGTTCTCTTTTTTCTCTTGCGATGCGTTCGGCTTCAGCTCGGGCTTTGGCTTCTTCCTCAGCCTTCTTTCGCGCTTCCTCTTCCTTTTGCTTTTTCATCGCTATTTCTTCAGCATTGTCTTCTGTAAGTACTTTTTCGGTATTCTTTTGAGGTGTGGAAGCCTCCGGCTGGGACTCGGTTACTTTGGGTGGCTCGTTCTTCTTTACTGGCTCAGATTTAATGGGCTTTTTAGGTTGTACATTACCACTTCCAAAATCAGTAGTTCCAAAATTAACTGCAATACCAAACTCCAAAGGCGGGTCCATATATTTAGGTCCCACAATAAACACAACGAGAATTAGGAGAATAGCAATCAAAGTTGTTATTCTTGCCGAATCCTTTTCGTGTTTAGTTTTGAAGTATTTCTTCATTAATTGGGTTTTACAGCCAAAATGACCTTAAATTTATTGCGATTCGCAATATCCATTACTTTCACAACATTATCAACTGGAACCGATTTTTCTGCTCTTAAAACTATTGTCGGTGTGTCTTCACTAGACAACATTGCAATTAATTCGTTTTCCAACACACTCTCACCAACACGTTTTTGATCAATATAATACGTAAGATCTTTTTTAATACTTACCGATACCGACTGCTTATTCTCAGTTTTTCCACTGGCCTTTGGCAAAATGATGTCAATGGCATTGGTAGTGACCAATGTAGATGCCAGCATGAAA
The DNA here is from genome assembly GCA_964479055.1 of uncultured Flavobacteriaceae bacterium. Classification (GTDB taxonomy): domain Bacteria; phylum Bacteroidota; class Bacteroidia; order Flavobacteriales; family Flavobacteriaceae; genus CAYZKX01. Next base: position 1,586 of record CAYZKX010000271.1, on the reverse strand, counting down.
AAGATCAGTAATAAAAACACAACATCAGTCATGGATGACATGCTGAATTCGGGTGTTATTTTATTTCGTCCTCTTATATTCATAACTATGCAGGTTCATTTAAATGATCCAGGAATTCAACAGAATTAGCCTCCATTTTATGAATCACTTTGTTGGTGCGAACAACTAAATGATTATAGGCTACATAAGCAATAATACCAACTATTAATCCTCCTACAGTTGTAGTCATGGCTGTATATAAACCATCTGATAGTTGTTTAATGTCGATCTGACCTCCTGAATTCGCAATTTCAAATATTGATAGTATCATTCCAATAACTGTACCAAGGAATCCAATCATGGGTGCAGCACCTGCAATTGTAGCCAAAATACTTGTGTTTTTTTCCAGGCCATAAACTTCCAATCGTCCTGCATTTTCTATAGCAATATTGATATCCTCAAGTGGGCGACCAATGCGTGAAATGCCTTTATCGATTAATCTTGAAACAGGTGAATTAACCTGAGCACAAAGGACCTTAGCCGAGTCTATTTTGCCGCTCGAAACATGATCTTTGATTTGATTCATAAAATTTGGATCTATTTTAGAGGCTGCCTTTATTGCAAACAGACGCTCAAAATAGATGTACGATGCTATTATTAATAATAGAAATAAAAGTAGGATTATTAGTATTCCAGCGGTTCCACCACTACTAATAAGTTCAATAATAGATAAGGTTTTTTCAACAGATTCGCCATCAGTTATGAGCTCTGTACCTTCTTGTGCAGACTCCTGAATTAATGTATTGATCATAAAATAATTTTAGTTGTTCAGATTCTGAATAATAACGTTCTTTTTAGCATAAAAGTATACTAAAACCACATTCTGGTTAAGAAGAATGTCAATGCACCTGCAATAAATCCTATAAAGGCTAACCACGCTATTTTTTTGAGATACCAAAAGAAATCAATTTTCTCCATTCCCATAGCTACCACTCCAGCGGCGGAGCCAATTATGAGCATACTACCACCTGTACCAGCAGAATAAGCTATAAAATGCCACAATTGGTCATCTACTGGTTCAGAGAACATGCCCAAACTTGCAGCAACTAAAGGAACATTGTCTATCACGGCAGAGCCAATACCAAGTAACACCACAACAATATCAGATACTGCCGTACCATCTAATTCCGTACCCATCATTGGCATGGTCTCTTTTAAATTATTGGCAAACCCGAATAACAATCCTAGGGATTCCAATGCAGCAACAGCCATCAATATTCCTAAGAAAAACAATATACTTGGCATCTCAATTTTAGATAAAGAATGGTGCACTGGGCTATGAAAAGCATGTTCATCATGTTCTGTAGAATCAATATTTGTTAAACTGAATTTTGATGAACTATATAATTCTGCAAAAATAGCAACGATGCCTAAGGCGAACATCATTCCAACATATGGAGGTAAATGTGTGACCGTTTTGAATATTGGAACCGAGACGATCGCGCCTAGTCCTAAATACAGCATGGTCGCACTGAACTTATTAGGCTTACCATCATCCTCACTTTGAATTTCAAGATCCCCTTTAAATGCAGGTAGAAATGATGCTA
>CAYZKX010000270.1:0-3131 GCA_964479055.1 uncultured Flavobacteriaceae bacterium | reverse complement strand
ATTCCATATCTTCTGGAAAAGAAGTTTTTGCTGTTAAGGTGCTATCGGATTGCATCTCAACTTTTGGGGGTTTAACAACGGCATCAATAGCTTTATCGGTACCATTTGATACGACTTCATCTGTTTTTTTTAACAAGGTTCGTTCAGCTGCTTGCTCAGCTCTTTTTTTAAGCTTTTTTAATAGTTGTGCTTGGGTTATTGACATCCCAAATACAATAGACATTGCGCTTATGATGTATTTTGTTTTCATTGTAAAATGATTTAATTTTTTTTGAATTTCATAGCTCTTATAACTTTATTATTAAGCAAAAGCTTTATGGTGTATTTCCCTTTTTTTAAATGATCTACACTTACATATATATCTCTATTTTCAGTCTTATTTTCTATGTTTCTATTTTCCATTTTTGGCTCATTAATAGGTATTAGAGCGGTTTAGTTGCATGGGGTAGGCGTTATTTCCATAATATGATTTGAATAAAGATTCAAAATGAGGTCACTCGGTAAGACTTTAGGAGGGCGATGGCTATTTATCGAAGAGTTGCTAAAGGAAATAAGCAAATGTCATTTCCTTTAGACTGGCTCTTCGCCTTCAATTAATAGCGTCTTTAATATTATCTGGAGAAATCTTTACAGATTTATCAACTTTTATTTTTTATTTAAAATCTACAGTATATGGCCTGTTGGTTCTGACTGTGATCTTAATTGAGCGTTTATCTTTAACCTATTTTCGTTATTACAGACTGTGTCCTTAATCCTTCAATTCCATTAGTTTAGGTTGAAAATCCTCATGACCCGTTTGCCACAGCATAAATGAAAACAAATTGGAAAATTCATCAATAAACTTTGATAATGCAGTACCACGACCATGTCCTCCACTAAAATCTGTAAGGAATAAAATTGGTTCTTCGTCTTGGTCTGCGGCTTGCATTCTAGCGGCAAATTTTGCCGGCTGCCACGCAATAACTCTTGAGTCATTCATCCCTGCAGTAATCCAAAATGCTGGGTAATCAATTCCATTTTTAATATGATGGAAACTGTCCATTTCTAACAACCCTTTAAATTCTTCAGGGTCTTCTACGGTGCCAAATTCTGGAATATTTACCGGGCCATTGGGCTGAACTTCACCTCTTACAGTATTCATGCAACCCACCATAGGCGCCGCAACCTTAAATAAATCTGGACGTTCAGTAACAGACCTACCCACAAAAATACCTCCGGCACTACCTCCGACAATTCCAATTCTTTCATTGTTTGTATAACCGTTCTCAATTAAATATTCGGCCGTTGCAATTGCATCTTTCCACGTATTTGGTTTGGTTAATTTTTGACCTGCCAAATGCCAATCAACGCCTAATTCTCCACCACCTCTCACGTGAGGTACAACATATACAACCCCATAAGAGGCTAATAATAAATTAATAGGGGAAAAACTCGGTACTTGTGAAATCCCGTAAGCACCATATCCATGAATAAAAGCAGGATTATTTCCATCCATTTTAATGTTCTTATTGTAAATGATAGAAACTGGGACTTTTACGCCATCATGGGACGTAACCATTACTTCTTTTGCGACAATATTTTCTAGCTCCGGAAATTCAACTGGTGCTTCTAAAGGCTCGAAAATGAAGCTATCTGTAGTTAAATCATAACGATAGCGCTTATACGTTGATGTCCAACCTGTAATTGTAAACCATACCTCAGATGATCTCGCATTTTTTATCTTAATACTTGCATCACCTGCAATGAATGGTAAGTCTAACTTTCGTTCATCCCCGTTATTAGACAAAAAATAGGCATTGACTTCAATACCATTTTTTATGGTCACATAGTATAAACCGTCTATAGTCGGAGCCATATCTTTAATGGTCTCCCCCTTTTTTTCTGGAACTACGACTCTTGCAGATTTTAAATCGGCAGTATTAACTGGAAACTTCAGTATTTTATTGTTAGGTGCATTGTCATAGCTTAATGCATAAACATCTGTAGTACTGACAGAAATATCAATGACGTTATCACTTTGCTGCGTAAGTATTTTCCAATCAATGCTTTTATCTTCATCCATGTTACCAATGAACATATTTATCCTATTGTCTACAGTGTAGGCATAACCAAAGAATCTTTTGGCATCTGCATCATAATAAGCCCCAGGGATTTCATTGGGCTGAATGTTTAAATCTGGATTGTTTTTGCGTGATAAAATAACCTCATCTTCACTGGGATCCGTTCCTAGAATATGGATGTACGTATTTAAATCCATCTTACGATTCATATCTGTAACATCAGCGGATGATAATTTTGTGTAAATGATACCATCATCATTAGGAAGCCAAGATGACACTCTGGCTAGATCTAAATAATCGCTTAAAAATTCACCGTTGGTGTCCATGATCTTAGTCTCTGGATTCTCGGATCCATTTGCGGCAAATTCTATTGCAATCAATTCTCCATCATAACTTGGTATAAAATCTTGAATGGCAAACTTTAATTCACTTTGTGGCTTATAATCAGCTGGATCAAATACCAAAACTTCGTTACATTCATAACAATCCTTCTTATATAACTTTCCAAAATCCTCGCCTGATTTCTGGTTGATATAGTAATAAGTGCCTCCCTGTGTAATTTTAAGATTTGAAATATAATCGCTCTCCCGTGTCACCAAACTCAACATTAATTCTTTTAGCCCCTCCTTGCCTGGAATATTAGACATTAAATCTTCAGCATAGGCATTATTGGCTTTCATCCAATCGATAACCTCATCATCTTTTAAGTCTTCCATGTAGCGATATGGATCCTCTATAGTCTGTCCATGATATTTATCAATTACAATGCGCTCAGGCAAAGGACTTGGCTTTTCTTGTGCTGAAATAACTATTGAAAACAGAAATAAAAAAGATGTTACTGATACTTTCATTTGAATATTATTGCTAAAAATCATCAATGCATTTTATTAATGAATTCTAATCTTGGATTAACTAATTACTCAAATGTATCACAACGTCATTAGATCATATAAAACTATTGTTACAATCTATTGCAGTATTGTAACAAATGGCATAACTAATTAATAATCAATATATTCTATAGATTATTTTGATACTCATTGGGTGTCATATTATGCACCTCTTTGAAGG
>CAYZKX010000269.1:0-3150 GCA_964479055.1 uncultured Flavobacteriaceae bacterium | reverse complement strand
GAATTTATTATCACGGCTTATAAAAGAAAAGCAACTAACGGTAAAGTACTAGCAGAAACTACCGTTTCAGGTGAAAATATTTTAGGTTTAATTGATGAGCTTTCATTGTTTGTAACCGAGAACTCTGGTTTTGTAGAATCTAAGACACTGCGATATCTCGATTATCCAATTAACGAGTTTATGAGTGATTCACTTAATGCTATTAGAGAATATATAAATGGGAATTACAGTGAAGCCGTAAAAATAGATCAGAAATTTGCTTTAGCATATTTGGATTATGCCAAGCGATCAATGCGTTTTAGCCGTGGTAAATTACAAGTACAGGATCTAACAGATAAAGCATTTGAATATAGAAACCGTTTACCACTACAAAAGCAGCTTGAAGTTAACATACAGCGTAATTTGGCTTATGAGAATTATGATGATGCCATTAGACAGGTCGAATTGCAGTTAGAAGTTGATCCGCATAATGATTTTTACAATCAGGTGTTGTTTAGCATATATGGTGAAACGCGACAAACCGATAAATATGCAGAGGCATCAGATCGCTTATTTAGAATTGATCAGAATGGCGAAACCGGAACAAATTTGGCTATTGCTTCAATGGTTAATGGACAAGATGATCTATTAATCAATGAAATAAAAAAATACGAACTGCTCAGTCCTAATTTAAAAGGATTTAGACTTCAGCCACTTTTACTTAAGGGCGATATTAAAAAAGCAGAAGCGCTTTTGGAGGAAATAAAAATACAATTCCCAGAATGGAAAAACAGATGGCAGGTATATGATTCGGCTATAGTTTATCTTAAAAAAAATCCTTACGACATATCTAAACTAGAAGCCTTTGAAGGCACTTACAGGCTTGAAAGTAATGAGCAAATATTTACTTATTGGATTGATAACGGCAGGTTAATTCAATATGTCAATAATCAAATTATGGAAGCCTTAATACTTGCTGGTGATGATACTGCTGTATATGGATTTATTCACGATTTGACCAGAAAGTTGAAGTTGGTTAAAAGTGAAAATGGAAAAACTGTTGGTATTAGAGTACAACTATTTGGATTTAATAACACAAATTCTTATTGGCTGTGGAAGGAAGATCAAGCCATAAAAGATGCTCATGAAGCATTTGATAGTGGTGATTTTGACGCTGCCGAACGTTTATATGAAATAGCGATTGCAGAAAATCCTGAACATGAATATTTAAAGAATACACTGAAACACCTAAAATACAAGAAGGAAGTCGGTTTAGACGTGATTAAAAAACAAAATGAAAATTTTGTAGGCACCTATGGCCAACGAGAGTTCTGGATTGAAGGCGATCAGTTTTTTTATAAGCGTCAAGGTAATAATGTAGACCTACCACGCTTTGAGTTATTTGCCATTGATAGTGTAACTTATATGGACCTCACACGCGCAGGAACCATCATGAAATTTGAAAGAGACAGCATCACTGGTAAAATGGGATCTGCAGGAATTGCCTATGATGTGGAATCTAAAACCTGGCGGCTTAACGATAGCGAAAACGTTCAAAATTATTTCCTTAAGAACGATTAGCCCAACCACCCTTCTCTATCCAAACTTCTATATTGAATAGCTTCGGCAATATGCGACCCATTTATGTGTTCAATGCCCTGAAGATCAGCAATTGTTCGTGCAACTTTTAAAATACGATCATAAGCCCTGGCTGATAAATTTAGGCGTTCCATGGCCTTTTTTAAAAGTTGTTTAGAGTCCTCATCCAACTTGCAAAAGCTGCTAATTTGTTTAGTATTCATTTGTGCATTGTAATGGACATTTTCTAATGTTTTGAAACGTTTGGTTTGAATCTCTCGCGCCGCTTTGACTCGTTTTCTTATCACTATTGAGGCTTCTCCTTTGCGATCTTATGAAAGTTTTTCAAAGGGTACTGGTGTCACTTCAATATGAATATCAATACGATCTAACAAAGGCCCAGATATTTTACTTAAATACCGTTGCATTTCAGAAGGTGAAGACGTTACAGGAGCATTAGGATCATTAAAATAACCACTAGGGCTAGGATTCATACTTGCCACCAGCATAAAGGATGAAGGATAAGTGACTGTGAACTTGGCTCTGGAAATGGTGACTTCACGATCTTCCAAAGGTTGTCTCATGACTTCAAGTACGGTGCGTTTGAACTCAGGCAATTCGTCCAAAAAAAGTACGCCATTATGGGCCATTGATATCTCACCTGGTTGTGGATATTGACCACCACCAACTAAAGCGACGTCACTTATAGTATGATGAGGTGACCTGAAAGGACGCTGTGCCATTAAACCCATATTGTCTTTGAGGCGACCAACAACCGAATGAATTTTTGTGGTTTCTAAAGCTTCTTGTAATGTCATTGGTGGTAATATACTTGGTAAACGTTTGGCTAACATAGTTTTACCTGCACCTGGCGGTCCAATTAAAATGATATTGTGACCTCCTGCAGCTGCTATTTCCATGCAACGTTTAATGCTTTCCTGACCTTTAACATCGGCAAAATCAAATTCTGGAAATTCGAGATTTTTATAAAATTCCGCCCTGGTGTCAATGACAGTTTGCTCTATTGGTTCATTGTTATCAAAAAAAGCAATAACCTGATTAATATTTTGAACACCATAGACCTTGAGTTCATCTACAATGGCTGCTTCCTTCGCATTTTGTATTGGCAATATGAATGCCTTGAATCCTTCTTCTCTGGCCTTAATAGCTATTGGTAATGCTCCTTTTATTGGTTGTAAACTGCCATCCAGTGATAGTTCACCCATTATAAGAAAGTCCTCCAAATGTTCAGCCTTAATTTGATTGGATGCCGTTAATATGCCAATGGCCAACGTGAGATCATAGGCCGAACCTTCTTTGCGAAGATCGGCTGGTGACATATTGATGATGATTTTTTTCCCGGGAATTTTATAACCATTGTTTTGAAGTGCAGCAGCAATGCGGTAGTTGCTCTCTTTTATGGCATTGTCGGGAAGCCCAACTAAATGGTAACCAATACCGTTGTCAACATTAACCTCAACGGTAATGGTTGTGGCCTCCACCCCAAATACGGCACTACCATAAATCTTTTTTAACATCTATAGACTATTTTCTATAAATGTATGCAATATAATTGAACCTTAATCCCTTACA
>CAYZKX010000268.1:1565-3167 GCA_964479055.1 uncultured Flavobacteriaceae bacterium | reverse complement strand
ATTAATGAGCAGGGAAAAAGCTGAAGAATTGGAATTAGAACCTTTAGCGACTATAAAAAGTTATGCTGATGCAGCTCACGAACCAGAATGGTTTACTACAGCACCTGCAAAAGCATTACCTAAAGCATTATCTAAAGCCGGAATTTCTATAGATGAAGTTGATTTTTTTGAACTAAATGAGGCTTTTTCTGTTGTAGGTTTAGCTAATATGAAAATTTTAGGTATATCTGACAACAAAGTAAATGTAAACGGCGGGGCGGTCTCCCTGGGTCATCCTTTAGGTTGTTCCGGAGCAAGAATCTTAATTACACTAATTAGTGTGCTACATCAAAACAATGCAAAGATAGGTGCCGCAGGTATATGTAATGGTGGTGGTGGAGCTTCTGCAATGGTAATAGAACGATAGTATATGCAATACGGTATTTGCGATTTAAGCCTAGTACCATTAAGACTTGAAACTTCGCATAAAAGTGAATTAACATCTCAAGTTCTTTACGGTGATTTTTTTAAGGTGCTGGAAAAACGCAAAAAATGGAGTCGAATTAGGCTCTTTTTTGATAATTATGAAGGTTGGATAGACAATTCCCAATACCGATCAATATCTGAAGATGATTATAGGAGTTTAGTAAAAAAGAAGCAGATTTATGCTTCAGATTTTATTGAATTTGTGGAAGACAGTACGGGTAAATTGACCTCAATCCCTATTGGATCCACATTGTCTGGCATACATCTACTTAGTCAAAAATATGGTGGTGAAACAGTTATTGAACGACCCAATAAATCAAATTTAATCGATACTTCATTACTTTTTTTGAATGCACCGTTTTTATGGGGAGGCAAAACACCATTTGGCATTGATTGTTCCGGATTTACCCAAATGGTATATAAACTCAATGGGTTTAGACTTTTGCGGGATGCGTCTCAACAAGCTACTCAAGGAGAAGCTTTAAGTTTTATTGAAGAAAGTGAACCCGGCGACCTAGCCTTCTTTGACGATAGCGAAGGCAATATTATTCATGTGGGGCTTATTATGGCTGATAATTATATTATCCATGCTCATGGAAAGGTACGCATAGATCGACTTGATCAATCAGGTATTTATAATGTCGACTTAAAGACACATACTCATAAACTAAGAGTCATTAAACAGATTGCATAAAAAAAACCATCTTCAATTTGAGACGGTTTTTTCTAGTTATTTGATGGTGTCTTTCTTCTTAGTTACCTTCTATTTCGGCAACTTTTGCTTTCATAGCTTCAAAATTAGCTTGATCATCTAAAGCGCTATAAATATTCATCAAAGTCCTTGCCGCACTAATATTCTTTCCGTCCAATTCCAATACACTTTGTAAATATGGTACAGCATCTTTATATAGCTGCTGCCTTTCTAATCGCAATTCTTCATAACGCTTATCATCCGCAGCAGATGTACCTAATCCGTTCATTTCGTCAATAAGACTTTGTTCTTGATCTAGAACCAAAGCAGCTGCATTCATAAAAGCTCTTTCATAAGTCGGATCCATTTCTATTGCCTGATTGTAATACTCTCTAGCACCTTCAATGTCACCCGCTTCACTGGCAACTACGCCTAAATTAAATACT
>CAYZKX010000268.1:0-1465 GCA_964479055.1 uncultured Flavobacteriaceae bacterium | reverse complement strand
TCTAGCACCTTCAATGTCACCCGCTTCACTGGCAACTACGCCTAAATTAAATACTAAATCCACATTATTTGGGTCTAAGTCTAATGCTTGCTTCACTAACTCTTTATATTTGTCAATTTCTCCTAATTGGTAACGAATATTTGATTCAGCAAGAATTAAATTAATATCACCAGGATTTAGAGACTTCGCTTTATCAATTGATTCAATAGCCTTTTCATTTTCCCCTTGCGCTATATAAATAAGAGCTACGTTCTTAGCAATATCTCCAGCTTTAGAGTTTGATTTACTTTCCTTTGGGTTTTCATGCGTACCTGATCTTACTGATAAGTCTCTCATGGTTTTAGTGGAAAATGCATCTTCTTCACCTGTTTCTTTATTAGTCGCAGTGAAGGAAGTTGATATACCTGTATAACCCATTTCTGAAAGCTTATTAAACATACCAAGTGCTCTATCATAATTCTTATCAGAGCTTGCTAATAAGGCTGAGTTATATAGAAATAAAGTATCTAAAGGCGAAATCTTATAAGCTCTTTCAAAATAAAGGGATGCTCCTTTATAGTCCTTAACTTGTTTATCTTCACTTATCGCAGCCTGTCCCTTTTCAAGAAAATTATTCGCCATACCTGTCTTCATTTCTTGAAGTTTTACCGCATATGTTGAATTTCCAGCCAAACGATCAATACATTCTAAAGCAGTTGCAATATCAGCATCATTTCCTCCTCCGTTTGCATACAAAGCTTTTGCTTTGTTGAAATAAAACTTAGCTTTAGTTTTATCATCCATTTCAGACAACATACTTTCTGCTGCCGCTATCGCAGATTTTGCTGCTCCAAAGTTGTTACTGTTAACAGCCTTCTCCAAGGCTTTAACTTCTTTCTTCTGTCCAAATGACATTGTCGTTACAAAAGCCATTAAACTTAGTAGGACAAATCTTTTCATAATTGTTAATGTTATTTAATTATTAATTGTTCTCAGGTTCGTTGGTATCAATTGTTGTGCCATCATTCTCTGAAAGCTGGTTATCAGTGCTTTGAGGTTCTGATGTATCTTCTATATTTTCAACATCATCTTCGTCGTGCATCACTTTGGCAACAGCAGCAATAGAGTCATTGCTCTTCAAATTAATTAATTTAACACCTTGTGTAGCACGCCCCATGACTCTTAAATCTTTCACCGCCATTCTTATAGCAATACCTGATTTATTGATAATCATGAGGTCATCATCATCACTCACATTTTTTATGGATACTAAATTACCTGTTTTTTCTGTAACAGAAATAGTTTTTACACCTTTTCCTCCACGATTTGTTATTCTGTAGTCTTCAAGACTGGATCGTTTACCATATCCATTTTCAGAAACGACCAAAATATCACTTTCAAAATCGTTTACAGAAACCATTCCCACTACTTCATCAGAATCGCTTGCTAGTTTAATGCCTCTAACACCTGACGCATTCCTACCCAT
>CAYZKX010000267.1:0-3181 GCA_964479055.1 uncultured Flavobacteriaceae bacterium | reverse complement strand
ATCCTGCACGTAGCTAGGGTATTTAAAGTCTATACCATTGTCGGCCATGACGTCTGCTCCAGCACGTGAAGCCTCTAATAAAAAGGCATTTCCATAATCAAAAAAATAGGTTCCTTTTGCGGTATGGTTATTAATGGCCTTGGCATGACGCCTTAACGTTACCTGAACCTTCTCCTTGAACAAATCGGGATCATTCGCCATCATATGGTTAGCTTCTTCAAATGAAATGCCTACAGGGTAATACCCTCCGGCCCACGGATTGTGTAAAGATGTTTGGTCGCTACCGAGATCAATTTTGAGGTTGGCCTCATCAAATTTTTCCCAGACTTCAACAATATTACCATGGTATGCTATAGAGACAATTTCTTTGTCTTCCTTTGCCTTTTTAACACGTGATACCAATTCGTCGAGATCGGTAATTACCTCATCTACCCAACCTTGAGAATGTCTTGTGTCAACTGCTTTTTTATTTACCTCGGCACACACAGTGATACAACCGGCTATATTACCAGCTTTTGGTTGGGCTCCTGACATACCCCCAAGCCCTGCAGTGACAAAAACATGGCCTTCAGGAGATTTATTTATCTTTCTAAACCCATTTAATACAGTAATGGTAGTGCCATGTACTATTCCTTGGGGTCCAATATACATATAGCTTCCTGCCGTCATTTGTCCATATTGAGTAACCCCTAATGCATTAAATTTTTCCCAGTCATCCGGTTTCGAATAATTTGGGATCATCATACCATTGGTCACCACCACGCGAGGGGCGTCTTTATGCGATGGGAACAAACCTAAAGGATGTCCAGAATACATTACAAGTGTTTGATCTTCATTCATTTCGGCCAAATACTTCATGGTCAATCGATATTGTGCCCAATTTTGAAAAACGGCACCATTGCCGCCATAGGTAATTAGCTCGTGAGGATGTTGCGCTACGGCATAATCCAGATTATTCTGAATCATAAGCATTATTGCCGCTGCCTGTTTGGATTTCGCAGGGTATTCGCTTAGTGGTCGTGCATACATTTTGTAATCTGGTCTAAAACGATACATGTAAATTCGACCGTAGGTTTCTAATTCTTTCTTAAATTCAGGTAATAGTTCTGCATGATGCTCCCGATCAAAATAGCGCAAAGCGTTTTTTATGGCTAACTTCTTTTCTTCATGACTCAGAATTTCCTTGCGTTTAGGCGCATGATTTACTGATTTGTCAAATGCTTTTGGTTGGGGTAGAACATTTGGTAGTCCCTCAAGAATTTGTTCACTAAATGATTTGGTTTCGGTTGTGATCACGTTCTATTTATTTTTTTTCATGTTATAACCATAAGGACAATGTCTGCAATTGCTCTCACAGCAATAACCCCTTTTAAGTAGATATTGCTCAGTAAAAACCTTATAGCCTTCGGGTGATAAATAAAAGTCTCCTTCTTCTAACGGAATAAGTTCTTTCATTTAACAAAGATAGCGTAAAATGTAGTTTCTTTGTCGGTAGTTAAAGGTTTCCAAATTCAATTTTATGCCTTGGTTTGATATCTCTAATAGTATGAACAACATTGTTGAGATTCCTCAAAATAAAATTCATCTTTCAATTAAAAGAGAAGATGAAATTTCTGGTTCAATATCTGGCAATAAATATAGAAAACTCAAGTACAATCTTATTGAGGCCAAAAAATTAAATTTGAGGACCATTCTTACCTTTGGTGGCGCCTTTTCAAATCACATAGCAGCTGTAGCCAATGCAGGAAAAGCATTTGATCTCAAAACTATTGGCATCATTAGAGGGGACGAATTGAAACATAAAAAGGAACTTAATCCCACATTAATACAAGCCAAGAATAATGGCATGTTTTTAAAATTTGTTGATCGCAATACCTATAGAAACAAATCAGATCATTCTTTTTTGGAACAGTTGAAATTAGAGTTTGGTGATTTCTATTTATTACCTGAAGGTGGAACTAATGCATTAGCGGTGAAAGGATGCGAGGAAATATTGAATATAGACGATCAGGATTTTACACATATTTGTTGCCCAGTGGGCACTGGTGGGACTCTCGCAGGAATTATAAATTCTAGCCATGTATCGCAAAAAGTTATTGGATTCCCAGCTTTAAAAGGCGATTTTTTAAATGCTGAAATTTCTAAATTTACCAGAAATTCTAATTGGCAATTGATTACCGATTATCATTTTGGAGGCTATGCTAAAATAAATGAACAATTAATTAGTTTTATTAATCAGTTCAAAGTAACATATAATATACAATTGGATCCGATATATACAGGCAAAATGATGTTTGGTATCTTAGATTTAATCAAGAACGGTTTTTTTCATGAAGACGATCGCATTTTAGCCATTCATACAGGAGGATTACAAGGTATAGCAGGGATAAATGAAAAATTAAAACACATGAATTTAGAGATACTAGAATGAAGGTGGCAATAAACATAATGTTAGTTGTAATAGGTCTACTTGTATTAGGTTGTGGTGCACACAAAAGAGCAGCTGCTAGACCATTGCCTGAGCAACCAGATAGAATGGATTCTCCTAGACATTCAAGCCCCGAATTTGATCCTGTGTTAATAGATGAACAAAAACGGCCCGTTCCAATTTCAACCGAACAGTATATTGAATTTTACAAGGATATTGCCATTGCAGAAATGAAACAATATCGTATTCCGGCCAGTATAACCTTGGCACAAGGTATATTGGAGTCTGGATCAGGAAAAGGGCGATTGGCTGTTGAGGGCAATAATCACTTTGGAATAAAATGTCATGACTGGACAGGAAAAAAAATATACCATGATGATGATCGCTCACAAGAGTGTTTTCGAAAATATAGGAATGCTTCAGAATCGTTCAGAGACCATTCTCAGTTTTTGGCCTATAGACCACGATATAGTAATTTGTTTACACTTGATGTCAATGATTATCGTGGATGGGCAAAAGAACTAAGACGTGCAGGATATGCCACGGATAAGCGATATCCTAATAAGTTAATTGCACTAATAGAGCGGTATCAACTTTATCAATATGATTATCCTTTAAAAAAGAAAAAAAGAAAGAAGAAGACCTATACTAGTTTAATGACCTATGAAGTGATGCAAGGAGATACATTATATTCTATAGCAAAAAAGTACCATCTTAGTGTTGAACAGTTAAAGCGAATGAATAATCTAAGAT
>CAYZKX010000266.1:0-3204 GCA_964479055.1 uncultured Flavobacteriaceae bacterium | reverse complement strand
ACCCTTGCCTTAGCTGTCTCTTCTATAGTTTCAATTTCTTTTAAATCAAAACCATGGTCTAATAGTTGTTGCTTAAAAACAGGATACGGATCTCTTGATCGTGCCTCATCCAGGTCATCACGATACCATTCCATGCGTACACCTGAAGTATGGTGGTTGAGCAGTGGGACTATGGCATGGACTAAAAATGGTCTGCGTTCAGTACGTATGGTTTCAATAACCTCTTTTAAAGCCTTGTAACTTTCAATAAAATTAGTACCATCAATTGAAACTGCTTCGAGTCCATGAAAACCTTGAGCATATTCATAGGCATTCTGAGCTCTTGTTTCTTCTGCATTAGCTGAAATGTCCCAACCGTTGTCCTGTACTAAATAAAGAATAGGCATTTGTTTTAAGGCTGCCATTTGAAAGGCTTCAGCAACTTCACCTTCGGTTACTGACGCATCACCCAGGCTACAAACAGTAATAGGTTTATCCTTAAGCTCTCTATCGTCTAATTCTTGCAATTCTTTGTATTGCATACCCATGGCAACGCCGGTTGCAGGTATGGCTTGCATGCCTGTTGCTGATGAATTATGCGGTATTTTTGGCTTATCATCATCCCTTAAGCTGGGATGTGAATAATAAGAACGTCCTCCAGAAAACGGATCATCCCGTTTTGCCATTAACTGCAGCATCAAATCGTAGGGTCGCAAGCCAAATGCCAATAACATGGCATCATCCCGATAATATGGAAAAGCATAGTCTTGAGGTAATAATTGCAAACCAAGGGCTATTTGTATGGCTTCATGCCCTCTTGAAGTGGCATGTACATATTTTGAGACCAACTGAAAATTGTCCTCATATAATTCCGTCATACTTTTGGCAAGACAGAGTGTATGGAATGCTTCCTTAAGAATAGATTTCTCCATTAGGCAAATTCATTTTCAATTTTGATCATCCAATTCAAATGATCTTCAATTTTCCCAGTTCGCACTTCATTGATAAAGTCAAAAACCATTTGGCCTACTGGATTAGTATCAGAAACATGAACCGAGCCATCAGCATATCCAATTGTTTCTATCATGGCAATACCAACTGCCGTTCCTGTTCCAAAGGCCTCTTGAAGTGATCCATTATTAGCCGCTGCGATTATCTCGTCTAAAGAAATTTTACGTTCAATTACTGAATATCCTTTATCCTTTAACAGCTCTATGGTACTCAATCTTGTAATACCGTGTAACACACAGCCATCCAATGCTGGTGTAATGATCTCATCATTAATCTTAAAGAAGATGTTCATGGTACCAACTTCCTGAATGTACTTGTGCTCAATAGCATCAAGCCATAATACTTGATCATAACCTTTCGATTTAGCTAATTCAGTAGGTCGAATTGCCGCTGCATAATTACCTGCTGCCTTGGCTTCTCCTGTACCACCTGCAGCGGCTCTAATAAAGTGGGTTTCGGCGTATAATTTGATGCGCTTATTATAAAGTGGATTTGAAGGTGATGCCATAATAATGAATTTATAGTTTGTCGCCGCACGCATTCCAATAAAAGCTTCATCAGCATACATAAATGGTCGCAAGTACAAGGCACTTCCTTCTTGTGGAGGAATCCAGCTTTGATCTAGTGCGACTAGCTGCTTTAATCCTTCAACAAAGAGCTCTTCGGGAAAATTAGGCATTCCCATTCTGCTCGCGCTTATATTTAATCGTTTGGCGTTCAACTCAGGACGAAACAACATAGGGGTTCCATTTTGATCTTTAGTGGCCTTCATCCCTTCAAATATGGCTTGACCGTAATGCAGTGCCATAGACGCTGGATGTGTTGGAATAAGTTTTAGTGGTTCTATACGTGGTTCCTGCCATTCTCCATTTTCGTATTCACAGATAAACATATGGTCTGTAAAACTCCTCCCTAAAGGGATATTATTGAAGTCTATTCCCTCTACTTTAGAATGTTCAATCTTATTAATCTTTATAGTATATGACATGCTCTTATATTGTTTTTTTTGAATCTATATTCTCTAAATAATCTGCTACGCGTTTTACAAAACTGCCACCTAAATAACCATCAACTGCGCGATGGTCAAAAGACAAGGACAAATACATCATACTTCTTATTGCGATTTCGTCTCCAGCTTTAGTTTCTATAACCTCAGGACGTTTTTTAATAATACCCATTGCTAAAATGGCTACTTCAGGTTGATTGATTATAGGTGTTCCCATTAAACTACCAAATGTGCCTACATTAGAAATTGTAAATGTACTTCCTGTAATATCATCAGCTTCCAATTTGTTATTTCTTGCTTTATCACTAAGATTATTGACAATTGCTGCCAATTCACTTAATGATCTTGTATCAGCTTTCTTAACTACAGGCACAATAAGGTTGCCACTTGGAAGTGCTGTTGCCATTCCAATATTGATCTCTTCCTTTACAATTATGCTTTTGCCATCGACAGAAGCATTGATCATTGGAAAATCTTTAATCGCTTTTGCTACAGCTTCAATAAAAAGAGGTGTAAAGGTGAGTTTTTCATTATAGGTTTCCTGAAATGCTTTTTTATTATTGTCACGCCAAGCCACCAAATTAGTGACATCGGCCTCTACATAAGCGGTAACATGCGGCGAAGTATGTTTAGAATACACCATATGATCTGCAATCATCTGACGCATACGGTCCATTTCAACAATCTTGCCTGAGCCTTTATCAAATTGAAGTTGTGGTATGCGGTAAGCCGAAGGGTCATGAGAAATTTGAGGTTGAACAAATTTAAATGGCCTACCATCATCAATATAATTAAAAACATCACTTTTACGTAGTCTACCATCCTTGCCTGTCGCCGGGATTCTGGCCAATTCTTCAAAACTAATATGATGTTGTTTGGCTATAGAAATGATAAGTGGCGAGAAAAAAGTGTTGTTATTCTGATTTGCTGTTGCCAGTACTTTTGTTTTTTTAGAAACAGATTTTTTTACTGGTTTAGCGGTTGTTATTTGTTTGGTCTCTTCCTTAGGTTTTTTAGCTGATCGTTTTATCTTGCCATCTACTTTTATTATGGCGATAGTGTCGCCAATTTTAATGACTTCATTAGGTTGAAATAAAATCTCTTCAATCACGCCAGTAGCGGTTGAAGGGACTTCAGAGTCTACTTTATCGGTTGCCACTTCTAACAACATTTCATCTTCTTCAATGGTATCGCCAATGTTTTTATAC
>CAYZKX010000265.1:0-3237 GCA_964479055.1 uncultured Flavobacteriaceae bacterium | reverse complement strand
GATTAATACTAGCAATGAAATCATATTTATTTGAGAAGGAATCAATGATCATTGCGGTTGAATCCGTAGAACCGTCATTTACTAATAGTATTCGGTCAGGAACTCTGGATTGATTAACCAGTGATTCTAATGTCTGACCTAAGGTCTTTTCTTCATTATAAACCGGAATAATTACATAACAAATCAAAACGACAATTTTAATGGCTTCAATTAATCCCTTTCGGCATAAACAATATAATATCGTGGTGTAAACAATCTTAAAATGGGTCTGAACCCAATTTTATTGACTGGATTGGTCCATTTATCACGTGCTTTTATTTTCCATCCAGCCTTTTCGAGCAACCAATCAAATTGCCAATCTTCAAATTCGTGATAATGCCTGTCCCATTTATCAGAACTACTTCTATAGGCCTTGGCAAACCATAAGTTTAACGGAATACTTGCAACAAGTTTTCTGGCCTTTATTTCTTTCAAAATATTATATGGTGCAACTAGATGTTCAAATATTTCAAAGGCAGTAACGGCGTCATAGGCTGTATTTAATACAGCTGATGTATCGTTATCGAGATCTTCACCATTGGTGTTATCTACTTTGAATCCCTCTTCAAGCATGATTTGCGTAAAGGGATTTGGAGTCCCTAAATCCAAAATGGAAGTATTGTCAGCTAAATGTGACTTTAAAAATTTAAGTGTACGTTTGTATCGTTTATGCGGAAAATGGCGTTCGTACATGACTGGTTTTCCGTTAAATCGGAAATCTAATATTTGTAAACTATAGCGTTAATGTGCATTCCTGCTCCTACGCTTGCAAATATAATAACATCGCCCTTATTAATGCTGTGATTTTTAAGATTGTTCTTTACGATTAGATCATATAAAGTTGGTACTGTAGCTACCGAACTGTTACCCAACTTGTGTATACTCATTGGCATAATTCCCTCAGGCGGTTGAATTTTGTATTGTCGGTAAAAGCGATTGATTATGGCCTCATCCATCTTTTCATTTGCTTGATGTATAAGCACTTTCTTAACTTCACTAATATCTACACCACTTTTGTCTAAACACGCCTTCATGGCGTTTGGAACATTATTTAAAGCAAATTCATATATTTTGCGACCATGCATTTTTATGTAACGGGTATCGCGACACAGTTCCTGATTATTCGAGTTTCCAAAAAACAAATAGTAGGCCTCATCATATGTAAATGACGCTGTTTCATGTGCAAGTATTCCACTGTCATCATCGGATTCTTCAATAATCGAAGCACCAGCCCCATCTGAATATATCATGGAATCCCGATCGTGTTTATCCACTACTCGCGACAAGGTTTCTGCACCTATAACTAAACACTTTTTTGCCATTCCAGCTTTAATGAAAGCCTTTGCTTGGATAACGCCCTCAACCCATCCTGGACATCCAAATAAGATATCGTAAGCCACACACTTAGGGTTCTTTATACGTAAACTGTGTTTTACACGAGAGGCTAAACACGGCAAAATATCACTTTGGATGGTGTCGTGCTGTACATCACCAAAATTATGGGCCACGATAATATAGTCCAATTCTTCGGGATCAATATTAGCATCATTGATGGCTTTCTCGGCAGCAATTGCACCAATATCAGAAGCCGTTAAATGACTTTCTACGTAACGTCTTTCCTGAATTCCAGTGATGGCTTTAAACTTCTCAACGATGATCTTGTTGGGATGGTCAATGTTAGACCCGTCGGTGTTCAAAAAGGTATGTTTGTGGAAATCCTCGTTTTTTTCAATGTTGTCTGGAATATAACAACCCGTTCCTGTGATCTTTATTCCCATAAATTCTAGCAATTAGTTGGTTATTGGGCTAAACTAATTATTATAAACATATTAAATTGTAATATATTGGATAAACCAATAATTTTTATGAATATCTCAATAAATGACTGAAATTATAATTTAATGACAATTCTAATCACTTCTTGAAGCTTAAATTTATAAACTTTGCAATAACTATATTAAACTTCTATAAATTCTTCAATAGGAGCGCAAGTACAAATTAAGTTGCGATCACCAAAGGCATCATCAACGCGTCTAACAGTTGGCCAAAATTTATTTTCCTTTACGTATTCTAAAGGAAAAGCTGCCTTCTCACGCGAATAAGAGAAATTCCACTCATCAGATGTTACCAATTCCAAAGTATGCGGCGCATTTTTCAATACATTATCTGTATCCGTTTTGGAAACTTCATCAATTTCCTCTTTTATAGAAATTAATGCATTACAAAAACGATCCATTTCTTCTTTGCTTTCACTTTCGGTAGGTTCAACCATAATGGTTCCTGCTACTGGGAAAGATACCGTTGGAGCATGGAATCCATAATCCATTAATCGTTTAGCAATATCACCAACCTCTATACCATTCGCCTTGAAGGGTCTGCAATCTAAAATCATTTCATGTGCAACATGACCATGCTCTCCGGAGTAGAGAGTTTCATAAAACCCTTTCAATCGTGCTTTAATATAATTTGCATTTAAAATGGCAATTTTTGTTGAAGTTGTTAACCCGTCAGCCCCTAACATTTTAATATATCCATATGAAATTAAACACGCTAATGACGAACCAAATGGGGCAGCAGATATAGCTGTTATTGCTTCTGTACCACCAGTTTTTTTAACCGGATTACCAGGTAAAAATGGAACCAATTGCTGGGCTACACAAATAGGACCAACACCAGGGCCTCCACCACCATGTGGTATGGCGAACGTTTTATGAAGATTTAAGTGGCACACATCTGCACCAATTTTACCTGGATTGGTTAACCCAACTTGCGCATTCATATTGGCGCCATCCATATAAACTTGACCGCCGTTAATATGTATAATTTCAGTTATTTCAGTTATGGCCGATTCGTATACGCCGTGTGTAGAAGGATATGTGACCATTAAAGCCGCGAGATTGTCTTTGTGCAATTCTGCTTTTTCTTTCAGATCATCGACGTCAATATTACCATCTTCAGTCGATTTTGTAACTACTACTTTCATGCCTGCCATAACTGCACTTGCAGGGTTGGTTCCATGTGCCGAAGAAGGGATCAAACAAATATTGCGATGCTGGTCACCGCGTGATTCATGATAGGCTCTAATAACCATCAATCCTGCAAATTCGCCCTGAGCACCAGAATTTGGTTGCAATGAGGTGGCTGCAAATCCTGTGATGGTGTTCAATTGCTGTTCTAAAGTCTTGAGTACTATATTAT
>CAYZKX010000264.1:0-3251 GCA_964479055.1 uncultured Flavobacteriaceae bacterium | reverse complement strand
TTGGTTGGGGGAGTGGGAAGTTTTTGTCAATGCTACAAAAGTTGCTACCAGTAGTATCACTAAAAGTGAAGGAGGTTGTACTTTACACGAAGATTACAGAACAAATGCAGGATTTTCTGGAATGAGTGTAAACTATATTGATGTGACCGATAGTTTATACACCCAAATATGGATTGACAAATTCAACACAAAAACCATTTTTAAAGAACACGATTCTGGACCAGGGTTTTTAGTCATGTTGGCAAAGCAAAAGAACAACAATCTTACTAAAATGGGCTACCACATAGATAAGACTACTGGTCATGTTACTCAAACCATTGAAACTTCCACAGATGACGGCAAAACATGGAACTCAAGTTTTACTGGCATTTATAAACCGAGTAAAAATTAAAACAATAAAAAAACATTCTAATTTGAATATAATTTCTTCATACTATATTCAAATTAGAATGTTAAATCAAATAATTCTTTTTCAGTGGAATTACTGTAAAGAATTCATTATTAGTTTTAGGCTTTGCCTAAAATTCTAAACATTCCGGTACCACAAGAAGGGCAGCTACCTTTCATAGCTTTTCTCCCATTTTTCATGATAATCTCATTAGCGTTGCTAATTTCTCTCTTTGATTTACATTTTACACAATAGCCTTCCATAATAATATTGTTGTTGTTAATTTAGTTATAAATATATAATGAATATTGCAAAAGCCCTATTAAAAACAGCAATTTGTTGGGCAATATCATCAAAAAACAACCCTAAATTGACAATTTAACGGACATTTTTACAATTCTCTTCCCAATTTCATAATAATTTATAGTAAAAGGATTTATCCTTAAGTTCTTGGTCAAAGGTCAAACTGAGGTGGTTTACTGAGACTTTACTCCTTGTTAATATGCTGAAATGTGCTACTAAATTTTGAGTTTGCAGTATATAAATGTTTACATGCATTAACATATCACATTTCAAAACTCCGTTAATTTATTTAAAAAACAATAGCTATGAAATATTATGAAACACCTAAGGTAAATCTGCGTACTATGTATAATCTATTGATCTTATTTTTTGTCTTAAGCTGTAGCTCGTCCGACGACAATTCTGGAGGGATTAACCCACCGGACAACACACCTGTTTTAACGCGTCTAGAAATATCCTCATCAAATGGCAATCAATTGGATTTGAACGGTATTAATGCTACCACCTTATCAGTAATAGGTAAGGATCAATTTAATGAAACCATAACCATCGCTGAGACAATTATTTGGTCCAGTAATAACAATAATGTAACTGTAAATTCCAATGGCAACGTTACGGCTCAAAACAAGGGTTCGAGTACCGTGTCTGCAACCGTGGGCACAGTCTCAGAGAACTTTGCTATTACGGTTATCGACACTACACCTCAAGCTGGTACATTTATCTATGTAAGTGACGCTGTAAATTTTAGTACTGGAGATTGGAAGATCTATAAATATGATGAAAACGGTCAAAATGCAGAAGTATTTATTGATGAAGACCTAGCGTGGCCACAAGACATTATATTTTTGGAAGCCAATAATGAGGTATTAATATCAAACTTAAATAGCGGTAAAATCAATCGATATAATGCCACAACAGGAGCTCTTATTAACAGCTTTGCAACCGGTATTGGAGGGCCAACACGAATGAAGATTGGTGCCGATAACTTACTATATGTTCTACAATGGGGAGGAAATGGGCTAGTGAGTCGCTATCAATTAAATGGCACTTTTGTAGATCAATATACTAATGTGGGCGTTACTCAAAGTATTGGTTTGGATTGGGACTCCATGGGTAATCTATATGTGTCTTCATTTGATGATAAAACGATACATAAATTTGACACTAACGGTAATAGTCTAGGAATCGTTATTAATTCAAATTTACAGGGGCCAACTAATTTATGGATTGATGACAACGACAATATTTTTGTATGTGATTGGCAAGGCGGAAAGGTTGTAAAATTTGATTCTAATGGTAATTACCTTGAAGATTTTATAACGGGTCTCAGTCAAGTTGAAGGTGTGGACTTTTTTCAAAATGGAAATATACTACTAGGAAATGGCAACACTTCAGAAGTCAAATTATATGACGCTAATGGGAATTTTATAGAAAATTTGATTACTGCAGGTGCAGGTGGGCTAGTGCGACCAAATGCGGTTAGAATTAGAGTGATCAATTAATAAAAAAAAGCCTTCAAAATTGAAGGCTTTTTTTCTCAAGCAAATATTTTACCCTACACTGGCATCAATGTAAGAAATATTGTTTTCTGCCAATCGGCCTAATACCCATACACCTGAAGGAGCGGCCTTAACACCTGGTAATGTACCGTTGACAAAGTCGTTATAAACTGTTTCTTGATCCAAGCCATGCTTTTGCGCTACAAAGCCTGAATACACTTTACGCGCCATGTCACAAATGCAGAACTGCGCTCCGTTTTCCTGTAATTTCTTTATACCTGCCAGTCCTGGAAGTGGAAACACACCATCTTCTGGCTCCCAATAGGCATTTCTTACAGCAGGCTCACCAGTTATTGGATCATTCATATGTAAAAACTCACCTAATTTATATTTGGCAATGGTTTCGTCATTGAGCCCGAAGATCATTCCATGATGTCTCATTACATTTAATAACCCTACTTTCTCTGGAGGGGTACCTGTTTGACCATTAGTTAAATAATATACATTACTCCATATCAATCCCCAAGGACTAACAGATGACATATCATAAGCCAACGGATGAGACATTTTACCAATCTTAGCCAAGGTAGCTTCGAGGTTGTCATCATCAGCTATGATGTTGTCCAGCCCAAAACCAAAATCCTTTACATTGGTATGCGCATACATAGGCTTAGGTATAAATGCCAAACCTGCAGCAACTGCTCCTGTGGTCAATGAGCCAATAAATTTTCTACGTGAATTCAAATCTTTTGTTTTCATTTTAAGTTGATTTATGTTAGTATCTTAATTAATTAGTTGTTGTTTTTAATCTCAACACATTAGTAATGCCATATAATATGCCAAAATCACAACTTTCTGAATTACAATTATTTATGTTTAAATAGTAAATTCTAGTATTGACGAATATTCGTCAACACACGATTTTACGTCACCATTTTTAGTCAATTATGACAAATAGAAAAGTATCAGGAAAGAATTTGTGGACAATTTCGAAATGAGATATTGAAGTTACAAAAAATTATATTATTCATAAAAATGACGCCATTTTATAGGTGCCGGGC
>CAYZKX010000263.1:0-3277 GCA_964479055.1 uncultured Flavobacteriaceae bacterium | reverse complement strand
TCTGTAATTTCCCAATTGTTATCCGTATCCGTAAGCGTAGCTCTTGCTGATGCTCCCAGACAATAGCTTAAACCACTTGCTCCTAAATTAATATCAATAGGTATGTCATCAACTCCATCATCTAGAGTTGCACTAGAATCTGTTGCCCATCCTAATAAGGTTTCATCATAATTTTTTTGAGATAATCCTGAGTTGTTCAACATGTTTGCCATGTTACTCACTTTACTAATATCCCAATTGCCTAAAGTTTGATTGAAATTGGTAGCGTTATTAAACATTAATAACATGTTTATGGAGCTGGTAGTATTTCCTCCTATATTCCAATTGCTAAGATCTTGATTAAAGGAAGTTGCACCTGAAAACATTTGTACAAAAACACGACCACTACTTACATTCCAGTTTTTTATGGTTTCACTGTTGAATGCCGAAGCATTTAAGAAAACAGCTGCAAAATTTTCAATACCACTAGTATCCCAATTTGAAAAATCCAAAGATTCAGAGGTTCCTAAACGAGTACACCTATTGAACATTCTAATAAGAAATTTAACATTGCTTAAGTCAGGAGCATCTGATGCGGTAACATCTAAATTAGTACATCCATTAAATGCTTCATTAAAATTTGTCCATGCAATTGTTCCCCATTGCTTTACTTCTAAAATCTTGTCTTTATCTCCTGAGTTATTAAAATATATCCTTGGAAAATCTCCTATAATTTTTACTTCGTACGTGCCTGCTGTGGTATAGGTATGCGAAGCGTTTCCTGTAAAACCAGTTTCTAAAGTACCATCTCCCCAATCTACAGCATAATTGTATCCATCACCAGTTGTTGGTATGATAATACTTAAATCTCCGTCTGCTACCGACCAAGTAGTTATAAAAGCATCCGAGCAATCTAATCCGCCATCTGTAATTTCCCAATTGTAAGTATTTGAAGTCAATAAGTCTCTCGCTTCCTTACCAAAACAATAAGAACTATTTCCTCCATCAAATGTAAGTCCACTTGGGATTACCGTTTCTGATGCGCTCAACGTAGCCCAACCAATTAATGTGTCGTCATAATTTTCTTTTGACAATGTAATTCCTTGAAACATCTCCCCCATTTCAGTGGCGTTACTAATATCCCAACTTCCTAAATTGTAATCAAAGCTTAAGGTGTTGTAAAACATTTCATAAAAGTTAGTCACACGACTTACGTCCCAACCACTCAAATCTGCGTCAAAGTTTTTAGCATTTTTAAACATACGATACATTGCAATGTTCTGTGTATCGGTTACAAATTCTCCAACATTCCAACCCGAAATATCTTGATTGAAAAGATGTGTTTGATCGTCAGAAGTCAAAAACATTTCTGAGAAGTCTCTACATTTTCCCACATTCCAACCCGAAATATCTTGATTGAAGTTGATGGCATGATGAAAAATTCCTCTTAAACTAGTAGCATTGGAAACATCCCATTGATCTAGCGGTTGATTGAAGTTAGGACAGGCAATAAACATTCTATAAAAACTGGACACATTACTTACATCCCAGCTGTTTAAATTACCTGTAGTATTGATTCCTGAATTGGCAAACATATTATTTAAGACGGTCACTCTAGATAAGTCGGGCGATCCAGCGTCATCAGCAATCGTTAAATTTGTACACCCAGAAAAGGCATTATCCATGTTTGTCCATTCGTTAGTTCCCCATTGATCGATACTTATAATTTTATCTTTATCTCCTGAATTCGCAAAATAAATACGAGGAAAGTCTCCCGTAATATTAATAGTGTACGTTCCTGATGTTTCAAAGGTATGTGTTGCATTTCCAGTAACATTTTCAGATACTTCTCCATCTCCCCAAATTACAGTATAGTTATATCCTGCTCCTGTGGTAGGAATAGTAATAATTTCATCGTCTGCTGATGTTACCCAAGTTGTAGTAAAGAAATGATCTCCAACACAACCCAATCCTCCATCAGTAATCGTCCAATTATACGGTTCATCTTGTAAGGTTGCTTTAGCAGATGCTCCATAACACACCTGACTATTTCCTCCATTAAATGTAATATCTATTGGAATTTGTGTTTCTCCTGCATCTAGCGTTGCCCAACCATTTAGTGTAGCATCATAATTTTCAGAAGAAAGTGTAGTATTTTTAAACATGTCTGTCATGTTGGTAGCACTAGAAATATCCCAAGCACTTAAATCTTGGTCAAAAGCTTCTGCATTTTGAAACATCCTTTCAAAACTTTTTATATTGCTTACATTCCAAGTACTAATATCTTGATTAAAAGAGGTTGCACCCTTAAACATCACTACCAGATTATCTACACTTTCTAGCTGCCATTTATCTAAGGGTTGATTAAATTTAGTTGCATCAGTAAACATAAACCCTACAAATGTTGCATTTCGAACATCCCAGTTATTGATATTACTATTGAATTTGGTACGATTAAATAAATACCCCATTATTTGAACATTGCTTACATCCCAGTCGCCAATACTTCCCCCTAAATCCTCAAAATTAATTGATTCATCAAAAAGTAAATTCATGTTTGTAACGTTACTTAAATCTGGTGTATCAGTAGCCTTTAAGACTAAATTATTGCAATCATTAAATGCTCTTGCCAAAACTGTCCAACGGATACTTCCCCATTGATCAATAGATAATAAATTGTCATTATTTGGAGAGTTATTTATAAAAAATGAAGTTAAACCTCCAGTTACTGAAATCTGATACTCATCCGCTTCAGCATAGATATGAGAAATAGTTCCTGTTACTCCAGTATCCGAATCTCCATCACCCCAATCAATATCATAGGTTCCTCCATCTGTAACTCCTGGAAAGGTAATTTCTTCCAATGCTGAGTTTGTTTGCCAAGTAGTCATAAATGCATCTTCTGATGCACATAACTTTCCTGCATCTGTAAAACTCCATCCATTACTTATTAAAATACTACGCTCGTATTCTGAATTACAATAGGTTAAACCAATAGCACCTAAACTTTTATTTTGAGGAATAGTTTCGTCTCCTTCAATAGTTGCCCAACCCGCTATTGTTTTATCATAGTTCGCTGAAGAAAGTCCTGTTCCATTTAACATATTATCGGCAGATGACATACTACTAATGTCCCAATCTCCTAAATTGCTATCAAATACAGTTGCTCCATCAAATACGCTTGAAAAATCTGAAATATTACTTACATCCCAGTGTTGCATTTGTCCACCATTATCTACTAGATTTTTACAGTTTTTAAAGGCATCTTCAAAACTAGTTACGTTAGATAAATCCGGTA
>CAYZKX010000262.1:0-3294 GCA_964479055.1 uncultured Flavobacteriaceae bacterium | reverse complement strand
ACTCATTGGCAAAAAGGGGAAGAATCAGCTATCCATGCGTGTGGTTGCCTTAGACAAACAAACCGAATACGCCGTAGAAGATGCCGACATCACTTTACAACTCAAAGAGCATTTTCAAGGAGAATTGACCGAAGCCAACACCAAAAAATTATTTGATGGGCTTGAGATCCCTTTGGTCAAAGTATTGGCATCAATGGAACTGGAAGGCATCAATCTGGACATTTCTTTCCTTGAAAAATTATCTGCAGAGCTTGATAATGATATCAAATCACTAGAAAAGAAGATTTATGATGAAGCTGGTGAAGAGTTTAACATAGCATCGCCAAAGCAACTGGGTGAAATTCTATTTGATAAGCTTAAATTGGTTGATAAACCTAAGAAAACCAAAACCGGTCAATATGCTACTTCAGAGGATATCCTGTCTTATCTGGCTAAAGATCATGAGATCATTCAACACATTTTAGATTATCGTGGTTTTACAAAACTAAAAAGTACTTATGTAGATGCACTTCCCAATCAGGTTCTGGAACAAACCGGTCGTGTGCATACCGATTATATGCAAACCGTTGCTGCCACAGGACGCCTAAGTAGTAATAATCCAAACTTACAGAACATTCCTATTCGCACTGAGCGTGGCAGACAAGTGCGAAAGGCATTCATTCCAAGAAATAAAGACTATACGCTTTTGGCGGCCGACTATTCTCAAATCGAATTGCGTGTTATTGCTGCATTGAGTCAAGAAGATAATATGATCGATGCCTTTAAAAATGGTGAGGATATTCATGCCTCAACAGCATCAAAAGTATTTAATGTGCCCATTAATGAGGTTACACGTGAACAGCGTGGCAATGCAAAAACCGTAAATTTTGGAATCATATATGGTGTATCTGCCTTTGGTTTAAGCAATCAAACCGACCTGTCACGATCAGAAGCCAAAGAACTCATTGATACCTATTATGCCACCTACCCCAAACTTAGAGATTTTATAAGTGATCAGGTAGATTTTGCTCGCGATAATGGTTATGTGCAAACCGTTTTAGGCCGTCGTAGGTACTTAAAAGATATCAACTCTAGAAATGCCGTTGTGCGCGGTGCCGCTGAACGCAATGCCGTGAATGCACCAATTCAAGGTAGCGCGGCAGACATCATAAAAATAGCTATGATCAATATTCATAAAAAGCTTTCTAATGGTAATTATAAAACTAAAATGCTGCTTCAAGTTCACGATGAATTGGTTTTTGATGTCTATAAACCGGAGTTGGATGAGATGAAAACCTTGATCAAGGATGAGATGGAATCGGCCTATGAACTTGCTGTCCCTTTAGATGTTGATTTTGATATTGGTGACAATTGGTTAGAGGCGCACTAAGATTAACGTTTCTCGTTTGTGACCGTATTGTTATAGCCAAAACTATACTTGGCAGAAAATTGAATTCTATTAAAGCTCCCATCAATATTATTTGCTAACGCTCTGTAGCCATGCATAAACTCCACCCCAAATAGCAGAACTTTTGCTGGACTAAATTTTAAATTAGCCGATACACTATACGCCTGTTCATTGGCTTGTGCACTTACCAGATCCATATCGTTGTAAGCCTGAAAAGCAGAAATATTAAAACTAGATGACCATTTTTCAGGTTTCCAATAGTGATTGTATGCTACATAGCCATTTAATGAGCTAATACCATTAATATTTTGGTCTTCATCTAATACACCACCTGCAGTAAAACCAAGTCCAGTATACCGTCCTAATCCAGATCCATAGGTTGCCATAAATCTAATGTCAGAACCTTTATCTCCCACCATTATTTTACCACCTCCAGAAAGTCCAAAAGCGTATTCTTTCTTAACCTCGTTGCCCTCATCAGTTTTACCACTTAAAACTCTATTTAATAAGGAGAGCCCTATAAATCCGCGCTTTAGCTTAAAGTTTCTTCTGACAACGATATCTGGAAATATTTCTTTTTCAGTCTCTACTATTGCTGCATCTTGAAAATCCATTACTGTGGTCTCAGGATTTTCAATTGAAAATTGCCAATTGTTATGTGTATAGCGTATTTGTGGCTGCCTATTAAATACAAGACCCTCAGCAGCACCAGCAAAATCCAGATCGTCTGGAACAACCACTATCATAAATGTAGACCACGTTTGACCAATTAATAAATTGCCCCACTCAAAATAAAAATGTCTCAATCGCGGTGCAAACGAATTACTGACCCGCTCATTCCCTTGAGCAGACAATAAAAAGTCTACTTCAACAAACCCGTGAATTTCCTCACCAAACAATTTTGTTTTGACATCAAAATTAAAACGTGATTCCTTTACATGATAATCCAGATTAAAGTTTTCATCAGAATCACCTACAGGTATCTGTGCAGGAAAATGAATGTCTTTTAAGGGACTCGTATCACCAACATCGCCATTGTTATACCACGTATTTAAAAAATCAACTTTGACATAGCCGCCAAATTTAAAGGTCGTGCTCGGTAAATCATCCTCTTGACTAAATCCCATGAAAACAACCATGAGAGCTAAAGGAAAAAGTAATTTGTATTTCATAATTATAGTGCTAATCTCCCTCGAACTCCCCAAATAAATACCGAACTATTCTGTTGATTCAGTGCAGGGTTTATTAACCATTGAATATCTGGGGTTACCGCCAATCGCTCTGAGAGTTGTATTCTATAGAATAATTCTAAAGTATATTGATCATCTAATCCTTCACCAAAAGTTGTTTCATTGACTTGACCCCAATTAAAACCAATTGCTACTAGACTTTTGCCTTGGTTTGGCTGATACCCAAACCCTGTAGATATTGAATTTTGCAATAGGCTTCCTGCATCTTTGGTATAAGCATATCTTAAAAAAGGAAAATACTTTTCTTGAATGTATTTACTAGCAGAAAATACGAGTCCCCAACCATTTGGATCTCCTGTTGCTGATGTGGCATCTCTTTGCCAAAAACTTAAGTGAATATTGTCTAACAAAAGATAATCTTTTGATGAGGTGATCCCAATTTCAACATGCTTGAAATATTCATTCTCGCTAAAAAAGGTATCAAAACCTTTAAATATTCGTGTCGGATCTGAATTGATATCGCCTAATCCTGCAATGGCATAAATGCGGTCTGTTATCCATCCAGCAACACCTATACCTAAATACCCATCATTTGGAAGGTTCACAGCTGCAGCGCCTGTAGAGAATGCCAAATTTGTGAAATGCATAAATGGGCTCGCCAATCCATATACATCAAAAAAGTCTGTAACATCTAAAAAGCCAACTACCATTGAAACC
>CAYZKX010000261.1:0-3296 GCA_964479055.1 uncultured Flavobacteriaceae bacterium | reverse complement strand
GTATTAGACTTGAATGCACAGCTTACTAAAATTGATAGTGTCAATAACAGATGGATTATTTTTTTCATTCACCTATTTTTATTTAAATATACAAACTATTAGTTAGTCTTTTTTTAATTTCGTTTTGTACCTTCAAACCCTAATTAAAAACTAACTACATGAGAATACTAATAGCAATTTTTTGCCTTGCCCTTTTTACATTTTCATCTTGTAAACAAGAAACTAAAGAAGAAGCCATGACCGAAGACCAACTACTTGCCAAAGCAAAGGACATTCACGAACGCGTATTGACTTTAGACACACATTGTGATATCAATGTAAGAAACTTTACCGATTCAATAAACTATAATCAGGATCTGGAAACTCAGGTCACTTTACCTAAAATGCAGGAAGGTGGTTTAGATGTAGCCTGGTTTGTTGTGTATACAGGACAAGACTCTCTTACTGAAACTGGCTATGCCAAAGCCTATGACAATGCCATCTCAAAGTTTGATGCCATTCATAATCTGGTCAATAAATTTGCACCTGACCAAATAGAGTTGGCAACCACTTCAGCAGAAGCAAGAGACATTGCGTCACGAGGAAAGAAAGTTGCGATGATAGGTATAGAAAATGGTTATCCTGTTGGTATGGATATTTCTAATGTAGAGAAATTCTACAATATGGGTGCACGTTATATGTCTTTATCACATAACGGCCACAGTCAGCTTTGCGATAGTAATACTGGCGAAGAGGACGATGTGTGGCTGCATAATGGATTAAGTGATTTAGGCAAAGAAGTCATTGCCGAAATGAATAGATTAGGTATGATGATAGATGTATCACATCCGTCTAAAGAAGCTATTCGTCAAATGGTTGAATTAAGTAAGGCACCTATAATTGCATCTCATTCTTCTGCAAGAGCCCTGTGTGATCATAGTAGAAATCTTGATGATGAACAATTACAATGGATGAAAGAGAATGGTGGTGTGATTCAAACCGTAGCTTTCCAGGCGTATACCAATAAAGAAAAAAATGATGCGCGTGATGAAAAGATGAAAGTACTACGTAAAGATATTGCCGATTCGCTGGGCGTGCGCTGGTTTGACTCATTTAGGGAAGTTCGTGAAGCAGGTATGACCGAAGAAGAACAAATGGCATGGTTTCAAGAATTCACCAAGGTTCGAAAAATGGCAAATGATAAAGCTGAGACCATGAGCGACTTTCCAGCTGCTGTTAATGTTTCTGATTTTGTTGACCACATTGACTATATGGTAGAGAAGATTGGACTAAAACATGTTGGCATTAGTAGCGATTTTGATGGCGGTGGCGGTGTAGACGGCTGGATGGATGCCTCCGAAACTTTTAATGTGACCTTAGAATTAGTGAGACGTGGTTATACGGAAGAAGAAATAGATCAGCTATGGAGTGGTAATCTACTACGTGTTTTGGACGAATGTGAGGCCGTTGCTAAATCCATGCAAGCAGAATAATAAACTATATTTAATAAAATAAAAAGCCTCGCGAATTGCGAGGCTTTTTTGTCAACCAATCAACTAAGAAATCTCAATATTTCTTGCCGGTTTTGTTTTTGCTTCTTCTAACTTTGGAAGAGCAACCTTTAAAATACCATCTTCATATTTAGCTAGAATTTTATCATTGTCAATTTTTTCAGGAAGTGTGAATAATCTTTTGAAAGATGAATAACCAAATTCTTTACGAGTGTATTGGTCATCAGTAACTTCTTCATTTTCTGATTTGGTTTCAGCTGAAATGGTTAGTATTTTATTATCCAAACTAACATCAAAGTCAGTTTTTTTAAATCCAGGAACTGCCATTTCTACTAAAAACTTATCATCAAATTCTAGAACGTTAACAGCCGGAAGTGACATGCCAGAATTGAAATTTGACATGAACTCAGTTCCAAAACTGTGATTCAAAATATCATCCATCCATGTTGATAATGATGGTAAACCTCTCAAGCCTAAATTTGAATTTTTCTTTTCACCGTTTCGTGGTGATGGAATTAAGTTTGTCATGATCATAAATATTTAAATTATACATTCATTTTATAATGCATGAACAAAAAAAGTACCAATTGAAAAAAGCTGAAATTATGACGGATTTAATGCCATTTTTTCATGTTAAACCACTTAAAAACAGACATTTAGTCTGATTTAATCGTCTTGTTTATCAAATTGCTCGCGGGCTTCTAATTCGATGTTGAGCTGATTAACACGTTGGTCCACTTTACGTTTGAAATCGGTGTCGGCAATAGTGGCAACATTATCCAGGTATCTAATAACCTCTTGCTTTCTAATATCAGAAAAATTAAGGCCTTTCATATTGCTTTTCATAAGTTCCTGGAGCATATTGAATTTTGTTTCATAGTCCTTTTTGAAATAAGATTCAGGATTCTCAAACCAATCATCCTCCAGATCAAAATCGGTTAATCGTAATGATATGGCCGATTGGATGTTACGCACATCTCTAGAAGAGAAAAATGGAAATATTTTTTGAATCTCGGTAAATAAGGTCGCGTAATACATGTGGTCATCATCCTCATGTTTCTTTTCCACTTTTTCAAAAGTTTCTAAGACACGTTCTTCAGTTGGTTTTTCTACCGATTTAAGAATATCGTCTAAGCTTTTGGCCATAGTTTGGTTGGCCAAATATTGATAATCCTTAGGATCGTCCATATTTACAAAACCTGGTAGGGTCTTTTCTATTTTTCGCCACCACAAGTGATCCTGGTCCACAAAATCATGGGCATTACGTGCGCCGTCAATTTTGAAGCGCCCCTGAACACGGGAGATCACAGCTTTATCCAGCATTTCAGGCAAATTGGTAAAAAGTCCAATGGAACTATTACCATAATTTACAGCATATGCGCCTTCTGTATATCGCAAAAACACACCTATGACTTCCTTAACACCTGCTGAAACACCTTGTGCTGTACGTTCCTGCAAATTGTTTTCTGCATCATCAATAGGTGCAAAAATTAAACGTGTAGGATCTTGTAACGGCTTCATCCACTCTACCATCTTTTCAGCTGAACCACCTTGGAAGGTACTGATCAAAGTATCTGGCATAGGATGGAACAAAAATGGAACATCTAAGTTTTCTGTAAGTTCCTTTAATCGTGTGGCAATTGCAGCAATGAGCATACTCTTTCCAGTTCCAGGAATACCATAACCCATAAATACAGGCATAAAACCTCCAAGTTCCTGAAACGGATTTTTCTTTGCCTGAAAATCGTAGCTCATTAAGCGTTCAGTAAGTCTTCGTGCAAAATGTTTGGCATCTCTGTTACCAAC
>CAYZKX010000260.1:0-3348 GCA_964479055.1 uncultured Flavobacteriaceae bacterium | reverse complement strand
AAATATACCAATGTTCTCATAACTTAAAATAAAATTGGAAATAAAACATGAATCATAAATAGGCCACCTATAAAAAAGCCAATTACGGCGATTAAGGATGGCAATTGCAAATCGCTTAATCCTGAAATGGCATGACCAGAGGTACAGCCTCCTGCATATCTTGTTCCAAAGCCTACTAATAGACCTCCCAATGCTAGTAATGCGAACGTCTTCATATCGCTAAACACTGCATTATTGAACAATTCATCTGGTAAATACATACTCCCTGCACTCTCAAAACCTAAGGCATTTAGACGTTCAACCGTTTTAGGATTGATGTGAACTGAGGGGTCATTAGTTAAGAAATTAACGGCAATAAATCCACCTATTATAACGCCTAAAACCACCATCAGATTCCATTTTTGCGCCTTCCAATCAAATTTAAAGAACGTCGCTTTTTGACCCGCGCCACATATGGTACACAGCGTTCTCAAATTGGCTGACATTCCAAAATTCTTACCTACCATGATCAACATGAACATAACCAATGCTATCATTGGGCCAGATATATACCATGGCCATGGTTCAAATATCCAATTCATACCTTTTAAATTTCTTAATTAACTAAACTTCTTTTCCTTTTAGCATCTTATTCCAATATAAATATGGAAGAATATACTTTTTAAGTATCCATAAGCGCCAATGTTCTTTTGATGAATCACGAATAAGCATTTGCTTTAACTTTGGATCTGGAATAAAATTTTTCTCATAATCAAATTCAGCTAATACCATTTTACCGTAATCTGTAACTATTGGGCAAGATGAATAACCTGAATAGGAAGAACTTCCTATGGTATTACTCTTAATCATCATTAAAATGTTGTCAACAACTATCGGCACTTGTTTTCTAATGGCAGCTCCAGTTTTAGCAGTTGGCAAACCGCAAACATCTCCTAAACCAAAAATGTTACTATAGTTATTATGTTGCATGCTAAATTGATTAACATCGAGCCATTTGGAATCGTTAACCAATGGTGAATCCTGTATAAATTTTGGAGCAACTGAAGGTGGTGCGGTGTGCATCATATCATAATGAATACCTATAAGATCACCATCAGTTTCTACCTTTATGTCTTTAGTGTTGTGTTCATAGCTATGATCAGCTAGAGCAAACCAAGCAATATTATTTGCGCCATCAACCTTCTTCAATTTATACCCAAAACGCAGATTAATATCTTTCCTATTAACGACTTCCATTAGTGTCTTTCGTATGGGCTTAAGACCGAAAATAACCTTCCCGGGCGAGGCAAAAACTATATTGGTATTCTGTTTAACACCACTTTTTCTAAAGTGATTTTCGGCCAAATACATTATTTTCTGTGGTGCCCCACCACATTTTATTGTTGTTGTAGGCTGTGTAAATAAGGCTGTTCCTCCTTTAAAGTTTTTTAATACTTTCCATGTATGTTCTGGATCGGTATAATTGCTACAAACGACTCCTTTATCAATAGCCTCTTCCAAGCCCGGAACAAGTGAATAATCATATTCTAATCCAGGTGCAACAATCAAATAATCATAGGTGATATCGCCATTTGATTTGGTTGAAACCATATTCTGTTCCGGTTGGAATGCGGTAGCATAGTCTTTGATCCAACTTACCCCTTTTGGTATGACATCTTGCATGGGTTTAGCAGTTTTATCATAACTGTACGTACCTGCACCAACTAAGGTCCATGCGGCTTGATAATAATGAGTGGTCGCGGGCTCAATGATCCCAATGTTTAGATTCTTATTCTTTTTTAAGAGTTGAGCTGCTACCATTATTCCTGCAGTTCCACCTCCAATAACGAGTATTTGATGATGTGTTGTCATGATCTATTGTTTTAAAATCATTTAAACTTATGAACTTCTACTTTAATTATCAGTAACTTTTGTTACAGATAACCTAATGTGATGATGCTTTTATAGAAACTTTATTTTAATGGAGAAAACATAAAATTGTCATCGCCTTAAATTGATCCACTACATATTCATGTTTATGTTATGGGTTAACTATTTTGCCTTGCCAATTCTGTATTCCTCCAATGAGATTAAAGGTGTTTTCAATACCTTTTCGTTCTAATATTTTACAAGCATTAACACTTCTAACACCACTTCTACAGTACACATAATAATTCTTATTCTTGTCTAGTTGTAATACCCATTTTTTAAACTTAAATGGATTCATGACATTCTTCAATTCAGCATTTTCAATAACTCCCGAACGCCATTCCACAGGTGTACGCACGTCTAATATTATGGCATTTTGATCTGCGCTAAGCTGTGCAGACCATTCTTGTGGTGATAAATTTTTCATATTCTTATTCTATTGTAGATGGACAAACGTAATCTGTCACTTCTATACCTGCTTCTTTAATTGCTTTAAAACCTCCGGCAACATCAATCATATTGTGTATGCCTCTACTCTTTAAAATAGATGCCGCTATCATGCTTCTATAACCTCCAGCACAATGTACATAAAAAGTTGTATTATCTGGAAATTCCAATAAATGTTCATTGATATAATCTAGAGGTGTGTTAACAGCATTATTAATGTGTTCAGAGACATATTCACCAGATCGTCTTACATCAAACACTTTGATGTTGGTATCTGTCAATTGGTCTTTAAATTGTGTTGCTGGTATTGATGTTACTGTATCATACTCTTTGTTTGCTGCTTTCCATGCTTCAAACCCTCCTTTTAATATTCCAAAAGTATTATCAAAACCCACCCGAGATAAACGGGTTACAGCCTCTTCCTCTCGTCCATTGGGTGTAACCAATAAAATAGGTTGCTTGACATCCATAATAAGCGCACCTACCCATGGCGCAAAGCTACCGTCAAGACCAATGAATATCGATCTCGGAATATGTCCCTTTGCAAAATCATCTTGATGACGTACGTCAAGTACAATCGCTTCTGTTTCATTAGCTGCGACCTCAAAAGCATCAGGAGACAATGCTTTAGTGCCGCGTTCAAGTACCTCATCAATATCATCATATCCTTCTTTATTCATTTTAACATTTAATGGAAAATATTGAGGTGGTGGCAAAAGTCCATCCGTTACTTCTTTTACAAATTCTTCTTTGGTCATATCATGACGCAATGCATAATTTGTTTGTTTTTGGTTCCCTAATGTATCTACGGTTTCTTTACTCAAGTTCTTACCGCATGCTGATCCTGCGCCATGAGCAGGATACACGATTACATCATCAGCTAATGGCATGATCTTGTTACGCAAACTATCAAATAGCGTTTCAGCTAGCTCTTCCTGAGTCATATCAGCAGCTTTCTGAGCTAGATCTGGACGACCAACGTCACCTAAAAAT
>CAYZKX010000259.1:0-3357 GCA_964479055.1 uncultured Flavobacteriaceae bacterium | reverse complement strand
GATACTTACAGGATCAAAATAAGCACTTTCAAGAAAGATGCTTGTGGTTTTTTCTGTAACCCCTGAGTGAATCCCACCAAATACACCTGCAATGCACATTGGAGATTCGTTGCCATCACAAATCATGACATCGTCCTCGTGCAATTCACGTTCAACTTCATCAAGAG
The DNA here is from genome assembly GCA_964479055.1 of uncultured Flavobacteriaceae bacterium. Classification (GTDB taxonomy): domain Bacteria; phylum Bacteroidota; class Bacteroidia; order Flavobacteriales; family Flavobacteriaceae; genus CAYZKX01. Next base: position 3,190 of record CAYZKX010000259.1, on the reverse strand, counting down.
TCATGAATTTTGTGCCAGTAGGCAGTTTTTTAACAATAACCTTATTCTTGGCAATTTTTGAAGCGTCAAATGCGTGTAAGGGCTGACCCAATTCATGTAGCACATAGTTAGTTATATCAACAATATTATTAATTGGCGATAAACCAATTGCTTTAAGGCGATGCTGAAGCCATAATGGCGAATCCGCAACTGAGATGCCCGAAATGCTAACACCACAATAACGTGGAGCGCCAGCTTTATCTTGAACCTCAACTTCAAACTTAAGGGGTCGATTGTCTACATGAAAATTGGTCACTGGTGGCGTGATCAATTCACAATTTATCTCGTGCTGTAATAAGCCGGCTTTAAGATCGCGAGCAACGCCAAAATGACTCATCGCGTCGGCTCTGTTTGGTGTCAATCCAATATCAAAAACACGATCGTTTTCAATTTCAAAAATTGTACTAGCATTAGTGCCATTAGCAATATCTGGATCTAAAACCATGATGCCTTCATGTGAAGATCCTAGTCCTAATTCATCTTCGGCACATATCATGCCCTCGCTCACTTCACCTCGTATTTTTCCTTTTTTAATCTTCCAGGCTTCACCTTCCGGGGAGTACAAAGTAGTTCCAATTGTGGCCACAGGTACTTTTTGTCCTTTCGCTACGTTTGGCGCTCCGCAAACAATTTGGAGAATCTTCCCATTGCCTACATCAACAGTTGTCAATTTTAAACGATCGGCATTGGGATGCTGTTCACAACTCTTAACTTCACCAACTACAATACCTTCAAGTCCACCTTTGACCGATTGATAATTGTCTATACCTTCAACTTCAAGGCCAAGATCGGTTAACAATTCGCCAGTTTTTTCGGCTTTCCAATCAATATTTATAAACTGCTTTAACCAATTATAGGATATCTTCATCTAATGCGCTTTATGGCTTTCGCAAAGATAAAAATAGTTGGTTGTTATGGAAACCCATTCAATTTTTTTATATAAGTATTTTGTTGTTAATTACATTCAACTACAAAAACTCAATTATGCGTAAATATGTGATCATTTTTTTGGTCGTTTTTTGGTATTCATGTGACAAGTCAAATAGTGATAAACTGGAAGCGGGATTTTATAAAGGGATTTTGACTGTTCAGGATGACGAACAACTCCCATTTATTTTTAAAGTTCACCCTGCTAATAAAATTGAAATCTACAATGCCGCAGAAGTAATTGAAGTTGATGACATTGAATATATTGGTGATTCAATAGTGATTAAGCTTCCATATTTCAGAACACTAATTGCAGGTCGATTTACAAGTACTACCATTGAAGGAAATCTAATTGAAGAAGATCGTGATCGCATAGTTTCATTTTCGGCCAAAAAAAGCAATAATATTAGATTCGAAACCGAGGCAAAACCAGAAGTTGATGTTACTGGAGTATGGGAGACAGAGTTTGATAATTATGGAAGTATATATCCAGCCAAGGCTGTTTTAAAACAAGTGGATGAAAAAGTTACCGGTACCTTCAGGACCAATACGGGAGACTATCGATTTCTAGAAGGTGTTGTTGATGGTAACACACTTAAACTATCAACTTTTGATGGTGCACATGCCTTTTTATTTATTGTTGAGATTGAAGGTGATGAGATGTTAGAAGGCATATTTTATTCAGGAAACCATTCAAGAGAAACTTTTTTTGGTAAGCGAAATGCCAATTTTGAATTAGAAGATTCAAATAAGCTCACTTTTTTAAAAGACGGCTATGATGCATTTGAATTTTCGTTTCCTGATATTGATGGTAATTTGGTGTCACTGTCCGATGAACAGTTCAAAAACAAAGTAGTATTGGTGCAAATTATGGGATCATATTGTCCCAATTGCTTAGATGAATCTAAGTTCTACAGTGAATATTATAAAAACTTAAACAGAGATGATTTTGAAATTGTGGCATTGGCCTTTGAGAATGCAAAAACCAAAGAAAAAGCGATTCATGGTATAAAACGTATGCGTGATCGGGTTGGTATTAACTACCCTATTTTATTGGCTCAAATAGGAACGAATAGTAAATCAAAGGCTAATGAGAAATTACCTATGCTCAATCACGTATTGTCTTATCCAACAACAATTTATATTGATAAAAAAGGAACTGTGCGTAAAATTCACACCGGTTTTAATGGGCCAGCTACTGGAGATAAATACTTAGAGTTCAAAGATGAATTTGATACGTTTGTTAAAATACTTCTTAATGAATAGTTAATTAACATAGCTGTAACAAGAAGCGGTTTAATTAGTAACTACTTTCATAACTCAACTAATTAAACAATACTCTTATGAAACAATTCAACCACTATGTGTATTTACCAATACTCATAATTAGTTTCCTATTTACTTCGGTCGAAGTAAATGCACAATTAGACCTTCCACGTGGTAGTCAAATGGCCACTGTTTCTCAAACTGTTGGTAATTCAACTTTCTATGTAAAATATTCAAGACCTAGTGTTAATGGCCGTGAGGTTTGGGGTAAGCTTGTGCCTTATGGTATGAACAATTTAGGGTTTGGAACGGCTACTGAATCACCTTGGCGTGCCGGTGCCAATGAAAATACTATTGTAAAATTCACCAGCGATGTTATGGTAGAAGGGCAAGCTTTGTCCGCTGGTAAATATGGTTTACATGTTGTTGTAAAAGAAGATGGTGGCGCCACCATAATATTCTCTAAAACCACCTCTGCATGGGGAAGCTTTTTTTATGACCCAGCCGAAGATGCTTTGCGTGTAGAAGTTCAAACTACCACTATTCCTCATACCGAACAACTAACATTTAATTTTATCGATGTGACTGCAAGTTCGGCAACCATTGCTTTAGACTGGGAAAAGAAACGTATTCCGTTTAAGGTAGAAACTAATGTTACTGAAAATGTGTTGGCTTATATTAGAAATGAACTTAAAGGTCAAAAAGGATTTCAACGACAAACGTGGGAACAGGCTGCAGCATATTCTAGTAACAATGGAGGTGATTTAGAAGAAGCCTTAACGTGGGTTGATGCCGCAATTGCTGGACAGTTTTTTAGTCAACAAGACTTTAATAACACCAATATTAAGGCAGGTATCTTAAATAAAATGGGAAAACAAGATGAAGCAATTGCATTAATAGATGGTTATTTACCAAAGGCTTCTATTTTGGAAACGCATCAAATTGGACGTCAATATAT